>JACRCO010000029.1 GCA_016218975.1 Deltaproteobacteria bacterium | reverse complement strand
TCGTAGACCTTCATGACTTCCTCGGGCGGAGGAGGCGGCGTCACGGGCCAGGGCCTGACCTCGGGACTCGTCAACGGAAGGGTATCGGCCCGGCTCTTGATTTCCACTTCCCGTTTCTCATTCGCCATCGTTTTACCTCCCATTCTTTCGTCACAGGAGTGATTTTCCTCAATGTGTCCGGATAAGAATCCGCAATGCCCTCCTCTCGAAATCAACCCCTCCGATAAAAAACATCTTCTGTGCCTGCCCCTCCGCATCACCCCCCATTTTCGCCCCGTCACGATTTCCGGTTGATCCGGTTGCCCCGTCTCTTCAGTTGACCGGCTCCACACGGGTCTTCTCCATCGGCAACGGCATGCCGCGGGCGGACCGGGCCGCTTCTATAATGTCGCGGGCGACCAACTCCAGGGCTTCCCCGAGTTCCCAGTAATCGTTCCGTAGGCAATTGATATAGAAGTTGTAAAGCATTTTTCCCAACCTCTCGCTGCTCCCGTAAGCCAGAAAATGTCCTTCCGCGACATTTCTCCGGTGGGTTATCAGCAGAAAAGCATCGATATCCATTCCTTCCTGCCCGTCGAAATGGATATCGTCCACTTTCCCGTCGACGATATGGATCGTGGCCTCTCTCATCGGGAATCCTCCTCATGCCATGCGACAAGTGCGCAACATTACTACCCACACGGATGCACCAGTGGTATTTTTAAAAGACAAGATCCGTGCCAGGTAAAAAAAAATGGCGGGACACTCCTGGTGCATGTCGGCATTTTCGTTTTTTTATCCGCCGTTTATCGACCAGGCAGATCGGAATGGCTGAAGGGAATAACCTTTACGAAGGGAAACGACGACGTTCGGAATCGGACCCCTGGTTTCCGGAGACCATTGAAAAAACGGGGAATTACAGATTCAGGCGAATGTACGGATCAGGACCCGGCGATTCCCCCTTTTCTACCGCTCTCCGGGATTATCCAACAAACCATGGCGGCGGATCTTGCTGTACAAGGTGCTCCGGCTCACCTTGAGTCGGCGGGCGGTTTCATGCTTGTTCCAGGACGACTCTTCCAACGCCCTCAGGATCATCCTCCGCTCCATCTCGCCGAGGGAGATTTCGGCGGAGCCTCCTTCGGTTTCCTTCAAGAAAGGCGGCATATGCCGGAGAGAGATCTCTTCCCCCTGGCAGAGAATTACGGCGTAGCTCAGGGCGTTCTCCAGCTGGCGGACATTCCCGGGCCAGTGGTATTCCATCAACGCCTGCATGGCGTCGGAACCAAGCCTCGGGAGTTCCCTCCCTTCCTTCGCCCCGAACCTGGCGAGGAAATGCCGGGCAAGGAGTGGAATGTCCTCCTTTCGTTCGCGCAAGGAAGGAAGGTTGATGGAAAACACATTCAAACGGTAATAGAGGTCGTCACGGAACCGACCTTCATCAGCCTCACGGCGCAGGTCCCGGTTGGTCGCCGCAAGCACACGTACATCGACCTCGATCGTCTGTTCTCCGCCGACCCGCTCGAAGCAACGGTCCTGCAGGAACCGCAGCAGGAGGACCTGGGTGGCCAGGGAGATGTCCCCGATCTCGTCGAGGAAGAGGGTCCCTCCCTGGGCCCGCTCGATTCTCCCCTTTTTCTGGCGGATTGCGCCGGTGAAGGCGCCCTTTTCATGGCCGAACAGCTCGCTCTCCAAAAGGCTGGGGGAGTAGGCCGAGCAGTTGGCGACCACGAACGGTCCGCTGCGGCGATAATTCTGCCTGTGGATCGCCTGGGCCACAAGTTCCTTTCCGGTGCCGTTTTCCCCCGTGATGAGAACGGTGGCGTCGGACGTGGCAACGAGGTCGATAAGATCGTAGATTTCCCGTATCTTCTTGCTTTGGCCGACGATTTCCCCCCGGGATGGGGGTTCCCCGGGATCTTTTCGAAAGCGTCCTGTTTCCGATTCGTGGAGAACGAGGCTCCGGATGTGCCCTGCGGTCTGCGCGAACAGCTCCTGGAAGAAGCGCAGATCTTCAGGGAGGTATCCCGTCGCGGTTTTCGAACCGAGCAGGAAATACCCGATGCATTCCTGGCGGACAATGACGGGGAGGCCGAACCAGCTCGGATAGGGCTCCGCTATTCTTTCGAGAAGGGGGTGTAAATCCCGGTCGTCCGCCGAGGTGACGACACGGGGATCCTTCATCGCCCGGAGATGATGGGCGAACTCGGCCGCTTCCCTCCCCCTTTCCGGATCCTGCTGCAGGACCGACAAGGGGTTGATCGCCTCGGGGCAGCATTTCTCATGAGAAAAGAACCGTTCGCCGCTTGTCTCGAGAAGCAGGAAGATCGAATCGGAATCGGGGAAGATCTCCTCCGCGAAGCGCTGGAGAAAAAGGATGAGCCCGCGCAGGGAGCTTTCGGCACCCACGCGCCGCGAAACCTCGAATAGCGTTTCCAGCTGGTGCTGCGTCTTCTGAAGTTCCTTGGAACGGAACGCCAGCGCCTCCTCCATTTTCCTCTTTTCGGTGACGTCGCGCTCCATCCGAATGACGAGTTCCGCCTCGCCCGTATCGCCGATGAGGGGATAAGTATGGATGTGCAGCATCCTTTCCTGGCCGTCGGAATTGAGATACACCTTGTCGCACTGGGCGGGACGCTTGCTGGCCGCCGCGATCCTGACGGGGCAGACGATTCCATCCTCCCAGCATGGAGACTTACGGTTCAGTATGACCTCGTAGCACGGCCTGTCGAGCGTCTCGTCGAGTGCGTGTCCCGTCCGCGAGAGAAAGGAGGTGTTGGCCTGAACGATACGATGCGTCGCGGGATTTACGACGACGAGATTGTCGGTGATGTTATTGATTATTTTTTCGCTGAATTCCTTGGCCGAACGGAGTTCGGACTCCACCTGTTTCATGCGCGAGATGTCGGTCACTATGCCTACCGATCCCAGGAAGGAATCGTCGACCATCAGCGGGGCGGCCGATACCAGGCCCACGAGATATTTCCCGTTCCGGCTGCGGAAGTTGAGCTCGTAAATGTCCGACGTATCCTTGCGGCGACGGTCGAGCTGCTCCTGCATCGCGGTTTTCGATCCTTCGTCCATCAGATCGAACAGCGACCGGCCGATGATTTCATCAGGCCCGAACCCCAGCATGCCTGCTAGCCGGCGGTTCGCGAATGTCACCCTTGCTTCCCCGTCGGTGATGAATATCCCTTCGCGGGCGGCCTCCACGATGGCGTGATATTTCTCCTCGGAGGTCTTGATACGATTTTCCAGCGCCTTCCTGTCGGAAACGTCCCTGCCGTGCTCGATCGCCTGGAAGACCGTCCCCTCCGCATTTCTCACGGGATAGGCATGGATTTCGAAATGTCTCCGGCGACCGTCGGGCAGCTGGAGGATTTTTTCCCGAAACTGCGGCTCTCCCGTGTCGAAGAGATCCCTGACATGGCATTCTTCGCAGGCGGAATCACGGCCGTAGAAAACCCCGTAACATCGCATGCCGATCGTGCTCTCGGGGATTCGTCGATGGATTGCCATCAGCGCCCGGTTGGCCATCACGATCCGGTAATCCCGGTCGTAAACGACCAGCGGGTCGGTGATGCTGTCCAGAATCCTTGCCAGAGACACTTCATGCGGGGGAGCGACGGGCATTCCCGGTCTCCGTGGATCGAACGCGAAGGTTCCTGCGATAGTTGCTGTTGGTTGGGTGAACGCCCGGCTATATCGATAATATTATATTGACCCCGGCCAATATGCCACCGTTCCTTCCCTCTTTGTATACGAATCGTGATAAAGGCGGGCTACCTGATCCGGACTCCGATGTCGTCTCCACCGGGAGAGGTCACGTTTGAATCGATGTTCGTCTCCAGTATCCCGTTCGGCCCTGCCGACAGGACCCAGACGGGGATCGGCGGATCGGACGGAAGCGTGAAGTACAGCGAGTTTATGACGTACGGTCTTCCCCAAGGGTCCGTCGGGAGCCGGGCTGCGTACGGCCCTTTCCAACGATTTTCTCCCGCGTCCGGGTACCCGTGCCCGTTCCGGAGCAGGTGCGTGTCCAGCCGGCTCCAGGCATCGCCGGCCCGGGCCCAGCCGGCCGCGATACGCAGGAAGGCGTCCGTCGGAGGCACCGCCCCCGTGTAGAGGCCGCCGTAACTCGATGTGTTGTCCAGCCGATTGGGCCAGCGCCCCAGGTCCTTGTAGGCGGCGGTCACGGCGTCGGCGATCGCCTTCCCCTCGTTCCGCGCCCGGACCGCCTGGGAGTCACGGACGTACCCGGAGAACAGGGGTATCAGGGCCGCCGCAAGGACGGCGATGCCGGCGAGAGCCAGGATCGTTTCCCTGCGGCCAAGCCCGCTATCGGCGGCCGGCCCGCGATCCCGGCTCCGGAGAGTATCGATCATCCGCCTGCTGCGCGCGTTTGCCGAATCGGGGGGAAGCGACTTCACGGGCGGTGCCGGGAGAGCTTCAATAAGAGCGGGAAACTATGAAATCCGAAAGCGACATGAGGGCCGCGCGGGCGTTCGTCGGCGGGAGGGTCGATAGAAGCCGTTTCCCCCGGTCCACGTAGGCCCGGGCCGACCGGACGGTATATTCAAGCCCTCCGTTCCGCTCGACGAATCGCGCAAGCAATGATATCTCCCGCTCAGTTCGCTTCTTCTTCGCAAGGAGCGCCGTCACGCCCTTGCGATCCCCCGGGGTTGCCGTGCGGAGGGCGTGGATCAGGGGCAACGTCACTTTACCCTCGCGAAGGTCCTGGCGGGGCCGTTTTCCCAATTCCTTCTCGGTGCCGGTGTAATCGAGGATGTCGTCCATCAACTGGAATGCAATGCCTACCGCCTTGCCGTAATCGAACAGCCGCCTGCGGTATTCGTCTCCGGCCCCGGCAAGAACAGCGCCCGTTTCGCTCGCCGCCGCGATAAGCGAGGCCGTCTTGTTGAATACTACCCTGAGGTAATCCTTCTCGGCGATCCCGGGATCGCCGGATTTCATGAGTTGGAGGACCTCCCCCTCGGATAGGGAAACCAGCGTCCGCGCGTAGATTCCCAGCACGTCGATGTCGCCGTCATCCGTCATCAACTGCGAGGCGCGCGCGAACAGGAAATCCCCCACCAGTATGCTGACCGAATTTCCGAAAACTATGTTGGCGGAGGGCCGGCCCCGGCGCACCTTTCCAAGGTCGACCACGTCGTCGTGCAGAAGGGTCGCCGCGTGCATGTATTCGGTGACCACAGCCATGACGGTCCGGCGGTGGCCGGTGTAGCCGCAAGCCTCGGCGGAAAGCAGAAGTACCGCCGGCCGGAACCTCTTGCCGCCGGAAAGGGTGATGTGCTCGCCGACGATCGGTATCAGGGAAACGGGGGACTTCAGGTTGGATAGCAGCGCCCGTTCGACCCGGCGCAAGTCACCGCGCAGGTAACGGAAGACCCCGTCGATGTCGAACGGCTTGTCCCCCATGGGCAAAAATGAATCTACTCCACGGGGTTTCCCGCTGTCAACCGCACCAGGCTTCGGGTAGCATTGATGGCATGTACAAGCGGAAGGATGCGTATTATCTTCAGGCCAAGAAAGAGGGATACCGGTCCCGGGCCGCCTACAAACTCGTGGAGATCGCCCGGAAGGAACCGGTCGTCCGACCGGGAGATTTCGTAGTCGACGCCGGGGCAGCGCCCGGCGGATGGAGCCAGGTGCTGCTGCCGCTCGTGGGGAAGAAGGGCAAGGTGGCGGCCGTCGACATCCTGCCGATGGAGCCACTGCCGGGAGAAAATTACCGCTTTTTCCAGGAGGACCTCTCCCTTCCATCCCTGCCCGGCCGTATCCTCGAATTCTTCGGGCGGAAGGCGGACGCCGTCGTCTCCGATGCGGCCCCGAACACATCCGGAATCGCCTTCACCGACCAGGCCAGGTCGGCCGAACTGGTGCGGGTCGTGCTGTCACTTGCGTGCCATGTACTGAGGGAGGGCGGCTCCTTCCTCGCCAAGATATTCGAGGGCAGTGAAGCCGATGAAGTGTTCAGGGAGCTTCAGGCGGAGTTCGAGAAGGTCCGCAGGATCCGCCCCGCCGCGACCCGAAAAGAATCGTTCGAGCTATACCTGCTCGCCAGGGGATTCCGGGGACCTACTTAAAAACAGGGACGTACTTAAAAACAGGGACGTTCCTGAACTTTTTCCTCCTTACAAAACAAAAAAAGTTCAGGAACGTCCCTGTTTTTAAGTACGTCCCTGTTTTTAAGTACCTCCCCGGTTCCCCGCATCCGTCTCCCCGTCGTCCATCGCATCCGTTCGCGAGTGTTCCTTCAGGCAGGTGGAAAGCCTGCGGTGGGCGTCCCGCAGCTCTTCCAGGCGCTTTGCGTTCAGAAGCGCCAGGGCGCATTGCTGGGCGAAGATTTCAAGGTCCCGGATTTCCTCCGGCCCGAAACACTCTTCCCGTTCGCAGTACACATGGAGCACCCCTATCGAACCGTTTCCTCCGGATCTCAAGGGAAACGTCGCCGAGGAACGATATCCCCTGCGGTGCGCTTCCTCGCTACATGGAGTGAAATTGGAATCTTCGTATATGCACCGGCTGATATACGGTTTTCCCGTCAGGATGGAAATTCCCGAAGGACTCCTGCCTTCCGGGGTGACGTCCCAACGATCCGCGATCGTATCCAGGTAGCCGTCATCGAAGCCCCGCGAAGCGACAGGGCGTATCGTGAAGTCGTCCTGCGCCAGTCCTACCCAGCACATGCGGTATCCCGTCTCCACGATGGCGTCGCAGGCGATTTCAAGCACATCCCTGTAATTCGCGCCGGCGAGAATCCCTTCGTTCATCCTGCGCAGCGCCATCTCCCTCCTCAATCCCATCCGAAGCTTCGATTCGATTTCCCGCAGCGAAAGGTTGGCCTCCGTCAGTTCCAGGGTCCTCTCCACCACGCGCAACTCCAGTTCGTCGTGCGACCTGCGAAGCTCCGCCTCGATCCGCCTTCGTTCGGAGAAATCGCGCGCGATTCCCACAGTTCCGACGATACGTCCGCTATCGTCCCGAATCGGAACCTTGATCGTTTCAAGCCAGAACGACCTTCCCCTGGAGTCCAAAAGGGGTTCTTCCAACCGCGTCATACGCCCGGACCTCATAACCTGCCTGTCGTCGGCCCGATACCTTTCGGCCAGGTCCTTCGGCCAGAGGTCGAAGTCCGTTTTCCCCACAAGGTCGTCGGGATTCTTTCCGCAGGCTAACGCGAACGGCCGATTGACGGCGATGTAACGGCTTTCCACGTCCTTGAACCACGCTATGTCGGGGATGCTGTCCAGCAATGCCTTATTACGCTTATGGATTTCGACAAGCCGCCGGTTCGTGCCAAGCAGCTCGGCGGCGCACTTGCCCAGTTCCGCGTCCAACCTGAAGTCGGCGTCGTCGTTTCGGATCTGTCCCGGCGATTGCGGCGATCCGTATTTACCTGAATATCCCATGGATATTCCTATCGTGAATTTCCCTCATATCGCCTTAAATATACAAAATAATTTCAGATATCAATAGGGGATATTATTACCCATGCAGATAAATGGCGACTGTCACATATAAAAAACGGCATTTTTTGACTTTTTATCTCTCGGGTGGAAAAAAACTCAGGAACGTCCCCGTTTTTAAGTACGTCCCCGTTTTCAGGGCTGGCCCTTATAAACGCATGAAAGGGCTTCCTTGATGTGGCGGACGGGGAGGAGAGTGAACGGGTATTTCGCCGGAAGGCGTTCGGCGTTGGATGCAGGGAGAATGACTCGCGTAAATCCCATCCGTGCGGCCTCGTTCAGGCGGGGCTCAGCCATCGGGACCGCGCGGACCTCGCCTCCCAACCCCACCTCTCCGAAGGCGACGGTGCCGGCGGGGATTACCTTGTCCTTGAAACTCGCCGCAACGGTGCAAAGAATCGCAAGGTCGGCCGCGGTTTCGTCCAGCTCGATTCCCCCCGCGACGTTCACGAAGATGTCCTGGTTGTAGAGGGAGAATCCCGCCTTACGCTCCAGGATGGCGCAGAGAAGGATAACGCGATTCGTATCGGCCCCGAGGGTCGTCCGCCTGGGCATGGCAAGGAAGGACTGCGAAGCGAGCGCCTGGACTTCCACCAGGAGCGGCCGCGTCCCCTCGATCGCCGGGAACACGATCGTGCCCGACGCTTCCTCGCTGCGCTCGGAGAGGAACAGCCCCGACGGGTCCGCCACTTCGGCCAATCCCGTCGAGCGCATCTCGAACACGCCTATCTCGTTCGTGGATCCGAACCGGTTCTTGACGGCCTTCAGGATGCGGTACGGATGTCCCTTCTCCCCCTCGAAGTACAGGACAGTATCCACCAGGTGTTCGAGGACACGCGGACCCGCGATCGTCCCTTCCTTGGTCACATGTCCCACGAGGAAGACGGACATCCCCGACTTCTTTCCGAAGAAGACCAGCCGCCCCGCGCACTCGCGGACCTGGCCGACCGACCCGGGCGCCCCCGGCAGGTCCGAAGTGAACATCGTCTGAATGGAATCGATCAGTAGCGCAACGGGCGAAAGCTCCGCGGCGATCGCCATCACCCGCTCGACGGAGGTTTCGGACAGGAGGAATATCTCTTTTTCGTCGACGCCGAGCCGGGCCGCCCGCAGTTTCACCTGCGCTTCCGACTCTTCGCCCGAGACGTACAGGACCGGCTTCCCCTCGCGGGCGATTCCTTTCGCCGCCTGGAGCAGGATCGTGGACTTGCCGATCCCGGGGTCTCCGCCGATCAGGGTGGCGGACGATGGGACGACTCCTCCGCCCATCGCCCGGTCGAACTCTCCGATCCCGGTCATGATGCGGATTGCCGCCGAACCGGAAACCTCCGTCAGACGCACCGGCTTCGACGCCGGAAACGCGTCGACGTCCACCCGGTACTTCGGCTCCGCCGGGGCAACCTCCTCGACGATCGAACCCCACTTCCCGCAGTCGGGGCAGCGGCCGAGCCACTTCGGCGATGCGAACCCGCAGGATGTGCAGGCGTAATCCACCTTCACCTTCGCCATTTCGCCGCCACCTCGCGCGCCACTTCGTCGAAAGTCGCCTTCCCCGACCGAACGATGCGTTTCACGTCGTCGTACTCCGGCACAGGCCGCACGGTCCCGTCGGGAAGCTCCGATTCCTTTACCCGGACCCGCCCGAACCTGGTTTCCACCGTCCCGATCTTCCGCGCCAGCTTCAGCCGGTCGCAGGCGTGATACCGAAGGCCGATGGCAGTAGACAGCGAGAAGACCGCCGCGGAGACCAGTTCGAGCCTCTCCTCCGGGCACAGGATGCGCAGGACCCAGCCGGGACGATTCTTTTTCATTGTCGCGGGAAGGATGGCGACGTCCAGCGCACCGGCTGCGAACGACCGCTCCATAAGCAATTCGAAACGCTGCGGGTTCATGTCGTCGATGTTCGCTTCCACTTCGAGCACGCGGTCCCGCCCTTTTACCCCTCCCGCCGCTTCTCCTTCCACGACGCGCAGAATGTTCGGCCGCCCGGGGATCTCGCGGTGGCCCAGCCCGATGCCGACCCCGCCCACCGTCATCTCCGGCGGACGCGCGAAGGAAACCTCGAAAGCGCGAAGCAGCGCGGCGCCCGTCGGGGTGACCATTTCGCCGTCTCCTTCGCCGAACCTCCATGGGGCGCCGGTCAGCAGCTCCAGTGTCGCGGGGCCGGGAACGGGAAGCTTGCCGTGCGACGACCACGCCTCGCCCGATCCTCCGGGCAAAGCCGAACAGTATGCAGCGGACGGTCCGGCGAGGTCGAACAGAAAACAGGCTGCGGCGATGTCCACGATCGCGTCGACCGCCCCCACCTCGTGGAAGTGCACCTTCTCCTTTTTCGTTCCATGCACCTTCGCCTCCGCATCGCCCAGCAGGTCGAAGCAGGCGACGGCGCGGGACATCGCGCCTTCGGGAAGGGACGATCTCTTAAGCAAGGAGACGATATCCGGAAGATGCCTCGGCGTGACCTTGCGGGAGGACAATTTCACGCCGAACCGCGTTCCGGCAACACCGGCGGAAGAAGCGTGCTCGACGGAAACGCGATATCCGCCGACCGGCAGCCCCCGCAACGCGCGGCGCAACTCCTTCTCCGCGCCTGAAAGGGAAAGCAGGGCCGCGCACGTCATGTCGCCCGCGATCCCGGAGAAGCAGTCGAAGTAGAGGATTTTTTTCATCTCTTTTTACCCGCTGAATCGAAAATACCATTTCGCGCGGAAAATGTCTTTTTCCCAAGGATCCACCAACTCTCCTCTCGCCGATACTTGCACCGGGTAATTTCGGTTTTTAAATTTGGATTGCCGGCCATAATATGTTATACATGTATTACAAATGGAGGCCCGGAGATGATAGCCGTCCGCTTGAGCCCCGAAATCGAAGCCCGGTTGGAGAAACTCGCCAAGGCGACACGGAGGACCAAGTCGCACTACATAAGGGAAGCGCTCGTTCGATACCTCGGAGAACGAGAGGAGACATTGCTCGCCCTTGCCCGCATCGAGACCGGCGAAAGCGCATCATCCGGCGAAGCCGCCTGGAGCACATTATCCGGCCATGCGAGGATCGACCGGCGCAGCCTGGCCATGCATCGGGCCATCGCGGAAAAGCTGCTGTTAAATCCGGGCATCCTGGAAAAAGCGAAGGAGAACATCCGGCGATGGCGCCGGCAGGGCGTGAACGAGTACTGCATGGAGGAGTGGGAGGTAATCCTGGCCAAGGGGGTGGACGAAGTCATTCGTTTCATCCGCAGCGAATCCGAAGACGCGACCCGCCTGCGCCACTCCACACCGTTTGCCGGAGTGTTGACGCCGCGGGAGAGATGGAAATTCTATGAAAAGATCCGAGCTTGAACACATTATCCGGGCGGCTTCGGTCATCGCGGACGACCCGGAAATAATCGTGATCGGCAGCCAGGCGATTCTGGGGCAGTTTCCGGACGCCCCCGCCCCACTGTTGATCTCCATGGAAGCGGACGTGATCCCCAGGAACAGGCCTGAACGGTCGGAGCTGATCGAAGGATCCATCGGCGAAGGCTCTCCGTTTCACGAAACCTTCGGCTATTACGGAAATGGAGTCGACTTCAACACCGCCGTTCTTCCGAAAGGATGGAAAAACCGGCTGGTACGGATTCAAAACAACAACACCCGGGGCGCCGTCGGGTGGTGCCTCGAAGTTCACGACCTTGTCATGTCGAAATATGCCGCCGCGCGTGAAAAGGACCTTCAATTCAACGGCGAAGTCATACGCGCAGGCTACGTCGACAGGAATCGGCTGATGAAGAGGCTGAAGGAGATGCCTTTGCCTTCGTCCGGCAAGAACCGCATTTCCGGTCTCGTCGAGCGGGCTTTCGCCCGGTAAGCCAACTGTTCCCTACCGCCGGCCCGCGGAATTTCGTCCCCCACGCCCGACGGATACCTTGCAACCGTTCGAACGCCGGTCCTGAGCGCGCACTTCCGCGAGGACCTCAAGCATACTACCTAAAATTGTTTGATAACCGGAAACGGTTGCGATAGACTCCTGCCAGCATAGCATCGATCATATACATTCATTCTATTGCCGGGTACGGGTTCGATGAAAAGGAATCGCTTTCCTTTCAGTTGCAATCCCCCTGTAAATACAGCTCCAACTCGTAAACCAACATGAAATGTCGACCACTTATCAATCATGCAAAAAGAAATCGTCACAGCGGAGGCGCGGCATGAACCATGGGAGATACCGGTCCTCGTTAACTTTCCTGATTTCGATAATTCTGTCGTTCGTTACCCTCACCGGCTGCACTACGTCGAAAATCATGCCCCGTTACAACGGAGTTATGTATGAATCTCCTGATCTCGCACTCGCCGCCCGCCAGAAAGATCTCGATTCATGGCTCAAGCAAATAAACAGGACGGAAAAACCGAAGATCGGGTCGGCTTTGATCGTAATCCCTTCGGGGCCGTACATCGAAAAACAACTTGTATTGCAGACGCTGCATGGCCCTATGACGGAAGGGCAAAGAGAAAACATGATGAAATACTTCGTAACGACGGAGCTTCAATTCGCAAATTTCTTCAAGGCCGCTATCGCGAAAAGACAGATCTTTGAAATTTTCAATGCCATAACCAGCGAAAACCCCGACAAGGAATCATTTACGGAAGATTGCCTGATCTCGGCAGGGCGGCTGGAGCCGGACGACAAATCCGGATGGTACATCGTGAAAAAGGGGGATGCTTCCCGGGTGAAACATCCCATCGGTTACCTTACGCACGATCTGCCCCCGATTCCCAGGGTAGTCCGCTGGCTGGATTCCGTCGAAAAAATATCAAGGGGGAAATGATGCGGACGCGCCTCGAAAACGCGCCTGCCCTCCGGAACGCCATAAGGGGGGCGCTGCTTGTTCTCCTTCTTTTCACGATGACCCCGGCATGCGCGTCGAGGCAGTTTGCCGAAGCGCCGGCGCGAACTTTGGCCGAATACCGGCACCGGCAAGTGCGGGAAGGGATTACGGTCGCAATCGATCCGGTCGCGGAAGAAGCCCGGGCGAAGGATTTCTTCGGATTTAATCTCATTCAATACGGGGTATTCCCGGTTTACGTGACGATCACCAACAATAGCGGGCAACCCGTCCGGCAGAGCAGGGACATGTTTTTCCTTCGGAACATGGACGGTACAAGGCTTAAACCCCTGTACGACCACGAAGTGGCGCTGCCCGAACTCAAGAAGAGGGTGGAATCGGCAAGGGTTGCAAATGTCGTAAGTTTCGGGTTGATGGGATTGCTGGCGCCTCCGAACATGGATCACGCCGACATGAACGAAATCGACTTGAACATCCGGAAAAAAGCGCTGAAAGACAGGATGGTATTCCCGGGCGAAACCAACTCGGGCTTCATCTTCTTCTACACGACGTATCCGAAAAACATCGAGCGAGTCGAATTGCTCGCGCTATCTCTCGCGAGAATCGGATCGGGAGAGTTGACGAACCGGATCGAATACGATTTCCCTCTGCAAGGGATAAAAACAAAACTGGAGGTACCCCGGCATGAGCCGGAAAATTGAACACCCTGCTGATTGTCGGCCGTCCCTTCGATCCCTCGAATCGAAACTGCTGGCTGCGGCGTGTACTTTAATGGTGGTGGCAGCGCTCGGACTTCCCGGATGCGTCGTTCATCACAACGTGAGAGAGAACCTCAAAATAACGAAACCTTCTTCAGGAAAGATCCCCTTGCGGGCGGGACTGTACGTCAGCGGCGCGTTGAAAAACCTTAAACCGCCCTCCGGAAACAGGTTCCACGAGATCAACCTGGGGGAAGGATTGGCGCGGGGGGCCGAGAAGGCGTATCGTTCCGCATTCGCCGAGGTATCGATCATCGACGATTCCGTGACGGACATCGGCCGATTGAACGTCGACGTCATTGCATCAGGACAGGTGATGGAAGCGCGTTACCGTGACATGAAAGACTTGCGGCGGGTGTGCACGACGACGATCAAGTGGACCATCGCCGATAGAAAAGGGAATGTCATCTACGAAAACACGATCACCGGAGAAGGAGCGACAGATGACACGTTCAAGGCTCATTTCGGGGAGTGCTTTTCGATATCCCTGGAAGATCATTTCAACCAGTTGCTCGCGCACCTGACCTCGGTGACTTGGTGGCAGGGGCTGAAGAAGGATTAACCGGGACCGACGGACTTCTTTCCCTCGCCTCGTTGCGCTAAGATACGGCGGTGAACACCTTGAAAGCGAACAATAAGGAAAATCGAATCCGGGGCGCGGAGGCGTTATGAACGGGAAAATGAGATTCCTGGCACTATTGCCGTTGGCGATGTTCCTGCTGTGCATTACGCCGGGTTACGGGCTTTGCGCGGATGCGGCTCCGCCGGTGCTGGACCACGCGGGGTTGCAGGCTCTCGTCAAGGAAACGCAGCGGGAAAACCAGTCGCCGAGGGAGCTCGGGCTCGTATGGTGGATCCCCACGCTGTACTGGCGCGCATCCATTGCCGCCTCCGATCCTAACGCCAGCAAGGACCAGTTGGAGCAGTTCGACAAGGTTCTCTCGCCGTACACCCTGGTCGCGGCGGTACAGGGGGAGATGGGGCCCCTGGGAGGCGTCATGTGGAAATCCGAGGACATCCTGCGCTCCAACCTGGCCCTGGTCGACCGCAACGGGAAGGAATACCGCCCCATCGCGATCAGCGCCGTCACGCCGGATGCGAGGAACCTCATCTCAATCCTCAGGCCCGTGATCGCGAACATGCTCGGCCCGATGGGCGAACATCTCTATTTCGTGTACTTCCCGAGCCTCACGGACGGGAAAACGCCGATCGCCGATCCGCTGGCGGAGGGTTCCTTCGCGATCCGGCTGGGCAAGGAAACGCACAAGTGGCGCCTTCCGCTCGGGGCGCTGCTTCCCAAAAAACAGTGCCCGGTGGACGGCGAGACATTCAGCGGCGCGTTCAAATATTGCCCCTTCCACGGGAAAGAGCTGGTCCTCGCGCCGGCGAACCGATGAGATATCGTCAGTCCCGGCCGATTTTTTCGAGCAGGTTCCTCGCCGCCGCGGCGAAAAATCCCCTTAGTTCCTCAACGTTCAACGGCCGGACCATCCGCGGAAGGATGGAAATGCTTTCGACCTTGGAGAAGGCCACCGCGAGCCAATAGTCGTCCAACCCGACGTGCTTCTTCTTTGCCGTCCCGATCAGTAGCGGAAGCGGGACGAGATCGCGATCCATGAAAAAAACGTCGACGAAGTCTGTGAGGATCTCCATTAAGAACTACGCAGCCATGCGAAAATAAAGTTCCCAAAGCCGACGAACGTCGGACCGCAGGGAAAGACGCGGCAGGTATTCGCGGATTAACCGGAATGGAACGGTACCCACCTCCTTTGCCGTTCCCTCGTTAAGGAGACGGGATAGGTAAAGCACGAAAAAATCCTCCGTGGCCCAGCGATCCTTTGGAACGTCGTAGTCCCACAGAAGATGCGGGAGCACTTCGATGTCGAACAATGTCTTGCCCATAACGCAATTCCACACAGGGAAATCTCTCATACAAATCATGTATGATTCGATATCCCATCGAGCGCGACCAAACGTTGGACTGTCGGGGCAATGCGTCCGGGCAAAAAGCAGCCGACCCGGGTGGATTTACAGCCGGTTGATCACAGAGGAAAGGACGCCTGCGCCGAAGCCGTTGTCGATTAATGCCCGGCCGGATCGGCTCGGAGTGAGCGGCATTCAGGACTCGAGGTCCTTGAACTGCCGGAAGAAGGCGCGTGCGTAGAAGCGCGCCCGGTGCGGCCACACGGGCAGGAAACGGGCGGTGGGCATCAGGCGATCTTCCGGAGGATCAGCTCGTTCAGCGAGACCCCTCTCCTTTTCGCTTCCAGCTCGAGTCTGCGACGAAGATCCTCCGGGATGCGAAGCGGGAACCGCCCCTTGAACTTCTTTTCGACGATAGGCTTGGGGATCGGACGCCCCGCCTTTTTTGCAGCGGAGAGCCAGAGGGAGGCAGCGATCTTCACTTCCTTGATAGCTTCTTCCTCTGTCTCTCCGAACGCAGAGCAGCCCGGGAGTTCCGGCGCAGTGGCAATGTACCCCCGATCCTCGTCGCTGTAAGCAACGACAATCGCGTACTTCATCCTTCTTCTCCCAACTGCTATTTCTCGATCACTGTCAAGAGCTGCCTAACCTGGTACGGCTTGGCCATCCCCTTCCGATCCTGGAAGGTGTCGATGACCCCTGACGCCGGTTTTAAGGAATGTGGGACGATCGCACGGAGGGGCTTCTCTCTTTAGCTGCCCCGGTATGCATACTTTTGAATCGTATCAGGGGCAAGCGGCTAAAGGAAGAAGCGGGACGCAGGGAACGAAGATGAGGTTCTAAGATGCGGCTCTGAACGGCCGGACGCGGGCCTCGATCTCCTTTCCCGCAACCCGCCTGGCCACGCGCAATTCGTAGTCCGCCTGCAGAGTCAGCCAGATCTCCGGCGAGACGCCGAAGTAGCGGCCCAGCCGCAGCGCCGTATCCGCCGTGACGGCCCGCTTGCCGTTGACGATCTCGCTGATCCGCCCCGGCGGCACGTCGATGTCCCGGGCCAGCTTGTTGATGCTGACCCCCAGCGGTTTCATGAACTCTTCGAGGAGGATTTCTCCAGGGGGAATGGGTTCCAGCAGTTTCTTGGGCACAACGGCCTCCTTCTCGGTCTTCCGGTTTGCTCGTCTTCCGGGATCAGTGGTAATCCACGATCTCCACGTCGTAGGCGTCGCCTTCATGCCAGCGGAAGCAGATACGCCACTGGTCGTTGATCCGGATACTGTGCTGCCCTTTCCGGTCCCTCTTCAGCGATTCCAACTGATTCGCAGGCGGGACGGCCAAGTCGTGCAACGTCTTCGCCCGGTGCAGATAGAGGAGCTTGCGGCGCGCCGGACGTTCGAAGGCCCGGAAGCGGATCACCGGTCGATCGTTGAAGAGCATTTCCGTTTCCTTGCTCTTGAAGGACTTGATCACGGTTTCCGCCTATTCTCCTTCGAGTATTACGTATCGCAGTATAGCCCAGCGCGGCAATTGCGGCAAGGGCTCCGCGCGCAGGTGCGGAGGCCCCACAAGAGGGCCGAAGGCTGAGCACGGAGACCGGCGCTCACGCGCCTTCCATCGCGCACGGCGTGATGCTCCGGCTCTTGACCTTGATCGTCGGGGAGCCCTCTGGAGGGGGCGGCGGGCCGTACGGGCGGCCCACGAGCGGCGTCCCCCGTGCCCGGTGTACACTTCCTTGGCAAAGTCCTTCTGCACAGGACCCGCCGGATCGGGATCTCCAGGTACACCCGCGTGTCGCCGCAGGGAAGATCCCGGACCCGACGGACGTTGTGGTCGTAGAAGGAAAAAAGTATCTGTCAATATTTTTCAGAAAAACGCACGATTTGCCGGTAGAAATACGTCCTGAAATAACGTTGTCGGGTGGGTCGTTCTATACGAACGGGGTGGAAAACGCGTGCTGCTTCGGGTCGGGATTACAGCCGGTTGATCACAGAGGAAAGGACGCCTGCGCCGAAGCCGTTGTCGATGTTCACGACGGCGACGGTCGGGGAACAGGAGTTGAGCATCCCCAGCAGGGCCGAGACACCGCCGAAGCTCGCTCCGTAGCCGACGCTGGTGGGGACGGCGATGACGGGCTTGTCGGTAAGGCCACCGACTACCGAGGCGAGCGCGCCTTCCATGCCGGCGACCACGACGAGGACCCGGGCGGAGAGGAGCGCCTCTTTCTGAAGAAGAAGCCGGTGGATCCCCGCGACGCCGACGTCGAAGAGCCGGTCGACCCGGTTGCCCAGGAATTCCGCCGTGACCGCCGCCTCTTCGGCGACGGGGATGTCGGATGTTCCGGCGGTAACGACAAGGATCGTCCCATTACCGATAATCTTCGGTTTGCCGGAACGGATCACCGCGCAGCGCGCCTCCGGGTGCAGGACCGCCTCGCGGAAGCTCTTCCGTATCGCCTTCTGCTTTGCAGGGTCAAGGCGCGTGACGAGGACGCCCGCGCCGGAGCGCCGCATCGCCCGCGCGATGGCGACGATCTGCGCGGCGGTCTTCCCTTCGCCGAGGATCACCTCGGGCACACCCTGGCGGATCGACCGGTGATGGTCGACATGCGCCATGCCGAGGATCTCGAAAGGAAGGGAGCGCATCTCCCGGAAGGCGGCTTCCGCCGACGTCTTCCCTTCCGAGACTTCCTTGAGCAACCTGCGCAACCGTTCCGCCGTCATTCCTTATCCTTCCCCGGCTCCGCCGCCTGCTTCTCGCCGATCTTCTCCAGCGCCTCTTCCCCTTCCCGCTCCGTCTTTAGATGCACGCGGATTTCCTTGATCGCGCGGTCGGAGGAGTGCACGACCGTGAATTCCGCGCCCGGGACGGCGAACGTGTCCCCCACGGCAGGAATCTTTTCCGCCAGCGAGATCAGCATCCCGCCCACCGTCGAGTAGTCGCCCGCGGGGAGGGGAACGCCGATCTCCTCCTCGAAGCGCCGGATCTCCATGCTTCCGCGCACGAGGAATTCGACCGGCGATATTTTCTTATGATATTCCGTCCCCCTGTCGTATTCGTCCTCGATCTCCCCGACGATTTCCTCCACGACGTCTTCCGCCGTCAAGACCCCCGTCACGCCGCCGAATTCGTCGACGGCCACGGCGAAGGACGTCTTCTCCGACTGGAAGTTCCGCATAAGCTCGTCGATCGGCATCAACTCCGGGACGAAGAGCGCCTTGCGGAGCAAGGGCAGGACCGGCGCGTCGGGGGAGCTCCCCACCAGGTCGAAAATGTGGACGTATCCGACTACCCTGTCGATCCGGTCCTTGTACACGGGATAACGCGAGTATCCGCTGCGCGAGGCAAGCTGCGCCGCCTCGCGGCAGACCGCGTCCTCAGGCAGGGCCACGACCTGGGCCAGCGGGCGGAAGATATCGGCGACCTTCTTTTCCCCGAAACGGAAGGCGCGGCGCACCATCACCCGCTCGTGGGGCTCCACGTCCGACCCCGCCCGGCTCGTCTGGAGGATCAGCCGGAGCTCCTCACGGGTAACCATGCCGCGTATAGGCGGAACCCCGCCGAACGGGCTGGACAGGAGGCGCGCGAAGAAGGAGGCGGCGGCGACGAACGGATAAAGCGCGATCCCCGCGTACCGCACGAACCTCGCCGCGCCCCCGGCCAGAGCGTCGGCGCGGGGCTGGACGAAACTTTTAGGAACGATCTCCCCGAACAGGATCACCAGCGGCGTGACCGCTGCGACCGCCAGCAGCTCCGCGCGGTCCCCGAAACCGGGCAGGAAATGCGACGTCGCGATGATGGTGGAAAGGACCACGAACAGGTTCGTCCCCGTGAGCGTCGTGGAGATTGCCTGTTCGGGGCGGGAAAGGAGATCCAGCGCGATCTGCGCACCGCGTTCCCCCCGCCTCGCCCGCTCGGTGAGCTTGTGGGGATCGGCGCAGACGAGGACCATCTCCGCGCCGGTGAACAATCCCTCCATCAGGAGGCAGAAGGCGATCGCAGCGGCGAACTCGATCATATCTTCTCCTCCCCGGCCGCTTTACGCACCCCGACCTCGACGATGCGGATCCCTTTCAGCCGCTCCACGGTGAATCGATGGGTTCCCAGTACGATCGAGTCCCCCCTGCCGGGCAACCTGCCGAACTCGTGAAGCAGCAGGCCGGCTACGGTGTCCCATTCCTCGTCCGAAAACTCCGCGCCGAACTCCTTGTTGAGCCGGCGGACCGAGGTTTTTCCCAGCACCCGGAAGGCGCCGTCCGGAAGGGAGACGATCTCCTTCTCCTCCCGATCGTGCTCCTCGCGAATGTCGCCGAACAGCTCTTCAAGGACGTCTTCCAGCGTGACGATCCCTTCCAGTTCCCCGAATTCGTCCACCACCAGCGCGAGGTGAACTTTCAACTTCTGGAAATCCCGCAGCAGGTACGGCAGCTTCTTCGACGCCGGCACGACCAACGGGGGTTTCACGAGCGTCCGCCAGTCGACCTCTTCCTTCCCTTCTCCCATCGATTTGAGGAGCTCCTTGAAATGCAGGACGCCGGTGACGTTCCGGCGCTCGCCTTCGTAGACGGGGATACGGGACCGTCGATACCTGCGGAACTGGGCAAGGAGTTCCGGGTAGGGCAGGGATACCGGGACCATGAACACGTCCGCGAAGGGGGTCATGATCTCCCCCGCCCTCTGCTCGGTCAATTCGAAGATGTTGTGTATGAGTTCCTTCTCTCCGGGGTCGATCGTGCCGGTTTCCTCCCCGACGTCCACCAAGGCGCGGAATTCCCTTTCCGAAAGTCCCGGGCGGTCCCCGGCGAGCGTCCCTCCCCCGAACAGGCGCAGGATGGCGGAGGCCGCGTTTTCCAGGAGGTAGCGGACGGGAGAAACGATCCGCGAGAAGACCCCGAACGGGCGGACGGCCAGGAGCGACCAGGACTTCGCGCGCGGCCAGGCGATACACTTCGGGGCGATGTCCCCGAGGATGAGAATCCCCGCCGTGCCCAGGAAAAGCGCCAATACCTCCCCGTGCGCGGGGAACTGCCGGATGAGGAACGCCGCGATCAGCGTGGAGATCGCCACGTTGGCGATCTCGTTGCCGATGAAAATCGTCGCGATGAGCTTCCCCGGCGCCTCGAGCATCTTCTCGATGGCCCCCGCCCTCCGGTTGCCTTCCTCCTTCCATTTCAGGAAATCCACGCGCCGCAGCGCGAAGAACGCCGTCTCCACCGAGGAGAAGAAGGCGGAAGCGCCGAACAGGAAGATCAGAAGCATGAGTTTCATGGCAGGGATCAGTTGCGGCTGCGCCGGGAACGCTTGATGCCCGGAGCGATCGGCCTGGATAAGGAGGGAAAGTGGGTGAAGCCGCGCGGAAGCCACGCGCCCGCCATCCACGTTCCGTCGGCGCGGCGCACCCGGACGCCTCCGCCCTTCGTCACCACTCCGATCGGGAAGACGCCCGCCGGAAAATTGCGCGCGGCCCGCCTGAAGGACTCGTACTTGTGAGGACGCACCGCCATGAGCAGCTCGTAGTCCTCCCCGCCGGCGAGAAAAGACGCGAGCGGATTTTCCTTGAGTTCCGCCGCGGCTTTTCGGAATTGCGTAGAGAGGTGAAAGGACTTCTCGTCCAGGACGGCGCCCATCCCTTCCGGTTTCAGCAGGTGCGACAGGTCCTGAAGCAAACCGTCGGAAAGATCGATCATCGCCGACACGGCTCCGCACCCGGCGGCCGCCGTCCCCTCCCTCCAACGAGCCGAAGGCATCAGGTGGCGGCGCATCGCCGTCCGCTTCCAACCGGATGGATTGCGGGGACGCCCACCGGAGAGAAGCTTAAATCCCAGGCGCGACCAGCCCGGCTCACCGGTGACGAAGAGGATATCCCCGGGCCGCGCCCCGCGGCGGGCGGCCGTTTTCCCGGCGGCGGCTTTTCCCATGACGGTCAGAGACAACACGATCTTCTCCCCCCGGCAGGTGTCGCCGCCCATAAGGCGGATCCCCGAAGGACGGGCGGCCCGGGCCATCCCGCGAAAAACGGATGCGAGGAATTTTACGGAAGCGTCGGGCGGCGCAGCCAGCGCGGCAAGGTAGCAGACCGGTGAAGCTCCCATCGCCGCGAGGTCGGAAAGATTGGCGGAGAGCGCCCGCCAGCCGATTTCCTCGGGGAGGAAGTACCGGAGATCGAAATGCGTCCCTTCCAACAGCAGGTCGGTCGAGAGGACCACTTTCCCCCGAGGCGAAAGCAGCACCGCGCCGTCGTCCCCGATGCCGATTTCACCCGGACGGGCCTTCCCGCCGTACCGCCGTCTTACCAGGTCGATGAACCCGAACTCGCCGAGGTCCCGCAGGTTCCCCGGGGAGGGGTCGTCGCGTTTCACTTGGTTTTCCGATCCCCCGCCTTCCGGAAGGGATTTCTGCGAAGCGCCTTCTCGACAACGTCGTCCATGCTGCCGACCAGAGTGAACGTGAATTGCCGCGCCTCGTGCTTCGGGATCTCTTCGAGGTCCTTCCTGTTCTGCTCGGGAACGATGATACTGGTGATGCCTGCGCGCAAGGCCGCCAGCGATTTTTCCTTCAAGCCCCCTATCGGCAGGACTCTCCCCCGCAGGGTGATCTCCCCCGTCATCGCCACGTCCCGCCGCACGGGGATCCCGGTGAGAGACGAGATCAGGGCCGTGGCTATCGTGATACCCGCGGACGGGCCGTCCTTCGGGATCGCCCCCGCCGGTACGTGGATGTGTATGTCGTAATTGGAATGGAAGTCCCTGGCCAGCCCCAGCCGGGACGCCCGCGACCGGGTGTACGTGATCGCCGCCTGCGCGCTCTCCTTCATGACGTCGCCCAGGGAGCCGGTTATGGTGACCGCCCCTTTCCCCCTGACGAGCGACACCTCGATGAAGAGGATATCGCCGCCTGTGGGCGTCCACGCCAACCCCGTGGCCACGCCGACCTCGTCCTTCTCCCCTTCCGTTTCGGGAAGGAACTTCGGCACGCCCAGGAATTTCGACAGGTTCTTCGGCGTTATGGAAAACGGCCCCTTCCCCCCTTCGGCGATCTTCCGCGCGGTCTTCCGGCATACCTGGGAAATCTCTCTCTCCAGGTTCCTCAGGCCCGCTTCCCGCGTGTACTGGTGGATGATCGCCAGGATGGCCTTGTCGGTCATCTTAAGCTGCCCGTCCTTGACGCCGTTATCCTCCCTCTGCCGCGGGAGGAGGAAGCGCTTGGCGATGGCCAGCTTGTCGACGTCCGTGTACCCCGACAGGTGGATGATCTCCATCCGGTCCTTCAGGGCCGGAGGAACGGGATCGATGATATTCGCGGTGCCGATGAACAGCACCTTGGAAAGGTCGAACGGCACGTTCAGGTAGTTGTCACTGAAGGCGAAGTTCTGCTCGGGGTCGAGCACCTCCAGCAGCGCAGCGGAGGGGTCACCGCGGAAGTCGGCCCCGAGTTTGTCGATTTCGTCCAGCATGAACACGGGGTTCCGGGTCCCCGCCTGTTTCATCCCCTGGATTATACGGCCTGGAAGCGCGCCTACGTAGGTGCGGCGGTGTCCGCGGATTTCGGCCTCGTCCCTGATGCCTCCCAGCGACATCCGGATGAACTTGCGGCCCATGGATCTCGCGATCGACTTCCCCAGGGAAGTCTTCCCCACGCCCGGCGGACCCACGAAGCAAAGGATCGGCCCTTTCATTTTGTCCTTGAGCTTCCGGACGGCGAGGTACTCCAGTATCCGCTCCTTGACCTTCTCGAGGTCGTGGTGGTCCTCGTCCAGGATCTTCTTCGCCTTACCGATGAGGATGTTGTCCTTCGTTTCCTTCTTCCACGGAAGTTCGACCATCCAGTCGAGATAGGTCCGCACCACGGAAGACTCCGCCGAGTCCGGGTGCATCCCTTCCAGGCGCCGGAGCTGCTTTTCGGCCTCCTTCTGCACTTCCTCGGGCATCCCCGCCGTTTTGACCTTCTCACGAAGCTCGTCGATCTCCTCCGTCTTGCCGTCGAGGTCGCCCAGCTCGGTCTTGATCGCCTTGAGCTGCTCCCGAAGGAAATACTCACGCTGGCTCTTCGACATCTCCTCCTTGGCCTGGCTCTGGATCTTGGCCTGCATGTCGGCAAGCTGGAGCTCGCGCGAAAGGAGGTTGTTCACAAGCGTCAGGCGGGCGAAGGGGTCGGTTTCCTCGAGGACGCCCTGGGCCTCCTCGATCTTGAGCCGAAGGTTGGAAGCCACGAGGTCCGCAAGGACGCCGGGGTTGCCGATGTTCTCGGTGACCATCAGGATCTCCACCGGCATGTTCTTCAGGGAGAGGATCTTCTCGATCTTCTCGCGGGAAGCGCGCATCAGCGCTTCCACCTCGAGCGGCCCTTCCTTCACGGGCGGCTCGACGATCCGGTCGATGCGGACGCGGACCGTGGGCCTGGTCTCGAGGAATTCCAGGATACTCCCCTTCACGACCCCCTGGATAAGGATCTTCAGCCGGCCGTCCGGAAGCTTGAGCATCCGCATTATCATCGCGACGGTGCCGGTGCGGTAGAGATCTTCCACCTTGGGTTCCTCGACCGCGGGATCCTTCTGGGTCGCAAGGAAGATGTGACGGTCCCGCGACAACGCCTCCTCCACCGCCGCGATCGAACCCTCCCGTCCGACAAATAGAGGCAGGGTCATGTACGGGAAGATGACGATGTCCCGCACCGGGAGCAGCGGCAGCACCGAGGGAATCTCGGGAGCAGCCTCCTTCGGTTCGCTTCCCTCTTCGATCGGCCGGGGAAGCGTCGGCTTCTCTCCTTCCGGCTTCTCGGCGGGCAGGATTTCCGGCTCTTCGCGCCTGGTCGGTTCATCCGCCATGTCGGTCGCTCCCCCTCACTGGATTCACTTCTCTTCCTCGGATGCGATCGGGATCCGCAGCTCCCGCCCGCGCCGGTCGGGCACTTTTGGCAGGGACAGGACCAGGACCCCCTCCTTCAGGACCGCCGTCATTCGGTTGAGATTCACGGAGCCCGCCACGTCGAACGCCCGGTGGAACCTGCCGAAGATCCGCTCCAGGCACAGGTAGGAGGCGTCCTCCCCCGCATTGTCCGGCGGTTTCTCCCCGCAAACTTCGATGCGGGAGCCGCGCACACGTACCTCCACATTTTCACGGGACACACCCGGCAGCTCCATCCGGATGACCACCTCCTCCGCCGTTTCATGCACGTCGGAGGGCGGGCTTTGTGCGGTTTCGTCGGAAATGTCGACGACCGAAACCTGGCCCAACGCGCAGGCGCTGGCCCGGATTTCCGTTTCGCCCACGATCCTTTTTTTCGTGATTCGGCTCAACTGATCCTCTCCTTCTTCAGAAAAGCGCGCAACCCCGGCCCGATTTCCGGGTCCTTGAGCGCGAAGGCTATGTTGGCCATGAGGAACCCGAGCTTGGTGCCCGCGTCGTACCGCACCCCCTCGAATGCGTACCCGAGGACCCGCTCCTCGGAAAGCAGCGCGCGTATGGCGTCGGTGAGCTGGAGTTCCCCCCCCGACCCGGGTTTCGTCGCCTGCAGGGCGGGAAAGATCAGCGGCGGAAGGATGTAGCGGCCTATGATCGCCAGGTCCGACGGGGCCTTTTCGGGCCTGGGCTTTTCGACCATGTCCGTGATTTCGTACACGCCTTCGCCGATCTTCCTGCCTTCTATGATGCCGTAGCGCGAGACATGTTCCCGGGGTACTTTCTGGATGGCAAGGACCGCCCCGGCGCTGTACTTCATATAAATATCGATCATCTGCCGGAGAACCGGCACCTTGGAGTCGATGACGTCGTCCGACAGTATCACCGCGAACGGCTCCTCCCCGACCAGGTCCATCGTTCGCAGGACGGCGTGGCCAAGGCCCAGGGGAAGGTTCTGCCGGACGTAGAAGAAGTCGCCCATGTCGGATATGGAGCGGATGAGGGAATGCAGTTTCCCGTCCCCTTTCTTCGCCAGCGTCGCCTCCAGTTCGAAAGAAACGTCGAAGTGGTCCTCGATGGCGTTCTTCCCCCGGCCGGTGACGACGATCATGTCCCGGATCCCCGAGGCCCTCGCCTCCTCGACGCCGTGCTGGATGAGGGGCTTGTCCACGAGCGGGAGCATTTCCTTGGGTGAAGCCTTCGTCGCCGGAAGGAACCGGGTTCCGAAACCGGCAGCCGGAAAAACCGCCTTTCGTATCATCCGCTTCCCTCCTTGCCCGGCGAAGATTTATTCCCGCGAAACCGGAGGAAGAACGACTTTACCGCCTCACGATCCCGGGTCCAAGTCATTTCAGGAAGGTTCCTCCTGAAGGTCTCTCCGTAGCTTCTCGAAAACACCCGTCGGTCGAGGATAGCCACCGCACCGAAATCGTCTCCCCGCCGTAGAAGGCGGCCGACCCCCTGCCGCAGCGCCAGAACGGCTTCGGGGACCTGGTAATCGGCGAACGGGTCACCGCCGCGCTCCCGGACGGCCCGGATGCGGGCCGACACCACGGGATCGGCAGGCGGAGCGAAAGGGAGCTTGTCGATGATGACGCACCGCAGCGACTCGCCCGGCACGTCGATCCCCTCCCAGAATGTTCCCGTCCCGATCAGTACCGCGTCTTCCTCCTCGCGGAACGCCCGCAGCAGGTGCGTACGCGGGGCCTCTCCCTGCACGTACAGCGTGAACGGAAGGTCTTCACGCAACGCCTCATCCAGCGCACCCAAAGTGCGGTAGCTGGTGCACAGGATCAACGCCCCCCCGCCGGAAGCCGAAAGGATCGCGGCGACCTCCCCGGCGGCGGCTGCGGGAAACCCTTCCTCGCCCGGGTCCGGAAGTCCGGAAGGCACGTACGCCAGAGCCCTGCGCGCAAAGTCAAACTCATTATCCACGATGAGTTCCTTCGCATCAACAGCGCCCAGGCCCACCCGTTCCCGGAAATAGGAGAGGTTACGGGAAACGGAGAGCGTGGCGGACGTCAGAAGGAACGGGACCGATTCGCGCCACATGGTCGCGGCGAGCACGCCGGATACTTCGACGGGGGTGCGGCAGAAAGCGACGGAATGCCCTTTCCGCTCCCCCCATGCCACGGTGCCGCCGGGATCGGGGGAGCGCAGCGCGGAAAAATCCTCCACGAAGGAGCGCGCCCGACGGGCCAGCAGATCCGCGTCCCCCGAGGGAAGACCGACGGAATTTCCCCCGGCGTCCCGGCCTGCCTGGCACGCCGCCAGCGCCAGGCAAAGCTCCTGCCCTGCGCGGGAAAGGTCCTCCGAGCGCCGGTCGAAGGATGCATCTGCGGAAGGCTCGGGCAGGAAGAACCTCCCTTGCGCCTCTCCGGCGGAACCGAACAGCATCTCCGCTGCGCGCCGAAGCGCTTCCGCGGCGGGAAGCGCGGGACGCCAACCTTCTCCCGCCTTGCCGCAGGACCGCACGATGTCGCGGCAAAGCTCCTGCGCCCTCCACAGGGAAACAGTCACGCCGAAGAAAGAGGAGGCGACTTCTTCCATGCCGTGAGCTTCGTCGATGACGACGGCGTCGGGCAGCGGGAGGATGTCCGGGGCGCCTTCCGCCTTCGAGCGGAGCGCCAGGTCCGCGAAGAACAGGTGATGGTTGACGACCACGAGGTCCGCCTCGGCGGCCCGCCGGCGGACTTCCATGAGGTAGCACCGGTCCGACTCCGCGCACGCGGAGGCGTCGCACATCTCGGAGCGGGCGTTGACCTCGTTCCATGCCCTGAAGTCTTCGGGGATCCCCGGGCACTCGGAGAGATCCCCCGTGCGCGTGGTTTCGGCGAAAGCGCGCATCCGGTCGAAGAGGCTCGCCTCCCGGGCGAATTCGAAGAGCGGCTGGACGGAGAACCGCTTCCATCGCCTGCGGCAGAGGTAGTTGGCGCGCCCCTTGACCAGGACGCAGGAGAACGGGACGCGCAGCGCTTCCCGCACGACGGGGATATCGTTTTCGACCAATTGCTGCTGAAGCGTTTTCGTGCCGGTTGACACGATCGCCTTGCGGCCGGAAAGCACGACCGGAACGAGGTAAGCGAGGGTCTTTCCGATCCCCGTGGCCGCCTCCGCCACAAGGATCCCGCCGCGGGCGATCGCCTCCGCCCACGCTGCGGCAAGCCGCACCTGCCCGGGTCTCGGCTCGAACCCCGGAAGCGCCCGCGAAATCCCCCCCCCGGGATCAAACGCCCCCCGCACCTCTTTCGCCAGAACTGAAGTCACCGGCGCCAATTGCCAACCGAGTAATTATGGAAAGAAGGTGAATTTGCGTGAGTGCCACCGATCCGGGGTGCCCTCAACACCCAGGAACGCCGGTGATCGGATGCCTGACGGGCGAGCCGCCGAGGCGGGGTGCCCCTCGCGGGGGCCTGTAGCAACGAAGCGGGAGCCAGGGAGGGCGGGCCGCTCCTGCGCATCCATGCGCTCGCGGCACGCTGCCGTCCATGGCAGCGAGCGAGGATGCTACGGAGCCGTAGTCCGGCCATGGACGGCCGGGCAAGGCGTCCCCCGCGAGGGGCACCCCGTGAGGCGTGCGTAGCCCAGCCGGCGCTTTTCACGCTCACGATTCGGGCACCGGGACGAAGTTCCCAAGCTCGACCTGAAGCAGGAACACCTTCCTGCGCATGTCCCCCGCGGTCCCGAACTGGAAGGTCCCGGTAACGCCGCGGAAGGTTTTCAGGCGCGGGATCCTGTCGCGCGAAGCTTCAGCGCCCGTGCGGGCCTCTTTTCCGGTCTCGAGGCGGTACGCTTCCGACAGGAGCGCGGCCCCGTCGTATCCCATCGCCTCGAAGCGGGACGGAGCGGAGCGGAGCGCCTCCTGGAAATTCGCCCGGAACCTTTCCCCCTGCGTGCCCGGAATAGCGTCGGCGTAATCGACGGAAAACACAGATCCCGCCACGGCGTCCCCTGCCTTCCGGATCAGCTCTTCGTCGTTCCATCCCGAGAACCCGGCCAGCGGCAGGTAGACGTTGTAGTAGCGAAGCTGCGACGCGACGAGGAAAACCCGGTCCCACCGGTCGGCCACCACGACCGCTTCCTGCTTGAGCCTCATCGCCTTTCCTTTTTCCTTCGCCCTCGCGTCGCGGTGGAACGCGGATGCCCCAACCGCTTTCTTGATAACATCGGTGAAATCCTTCAGGTCGGGAGCATAGGAGACGCTGCGGCTCACCCGGATGCCGGTTTCCTTCGCCGCCGCCGCCACCGCCTCCGAGAAACCTTTCCCGTAACCGTTCTCCGGGTAGAGAAGAAGCAGGTTCGACATGCCGTTTCTCTGAAGATGGGCAAGCACCGCACGCGCCTCTTGTATCGGGGAAAGGCCGAAGCCGTAGAGGAACGGCTTCTCGGGAATCGCCTTCTGCCCGAGATAGAGAACCGGGGGAGATTTCGGCCCGACGGCGACACCGACGGAGCGGCCTTCCTCGCCCGTCAGCGGGCCGAGAAAGCCGATCACGTGCTTGTCCCCCGCCCCCGCGAGGAACTCCCTGCGCGCTCGCTCCGGATGTCCGCCGGTATCCACCCAGCGCAGACTCGGCATGGTTGATTCCGTCCCTTTTTCCCGCGCATGTTTGAGGGCGACTTCCGCCCCCGAGAGGACGGCGAATCCCAGGTCGCCGAGTTTTCCGCTCAACGGGAGGAGCCCGACGATTTTCGGACGGGTTGCGACGATCTTTTCCAGGCGGTAGAGCTGCTCCGCCGCCTCGGACCCCCTGGCGCCGCCGAGGCGCGCCGACTTTTCGAGGGCGAACGCCCCCATCCCGGTGAATCCTTTCCGCGCGGCCAGTTTTCCAAGGGTCAGGAACAGGTGGGCCTTTACCTGCGCTTCTTCCTCGCCTTCGGCCGCCTCCCGGAGGGCGGGGATGTCCGTGAACCCGTCGATCAACGTGTCCCTTTCGGCGCGGATATTCGCCGCATCTTCCGGCGTGCGCGCCGCCGCGACGGCGCGGCGATAGAGGCCCAGGGACTGGGCGATCCTGCCGTCTTCCGCGTCCGCGCGGGCCATGAACGCGAGCAGCTTCGGGGGATCGGCGTATATGTATCTCTGCTCCAGCAGGTAAGCGGCCACCTGGCGCGCCTCGGACCGCCACTGCATCCGGCGGTAGACACGGAACTTGAGGTCCATGGCGGAAAGAGAAAGGAACCGCGCGCGGGAAAAGAGGATGGCCTTGTCGGCGGCGGAGAGTGCGGGCTCCAGGTCGCCCCGGGCGAGCAGCAGTTCACCCACCCGCATCCATACGAATCCCTTGCGCTCGTCGTCGGGATAGTTGTATGCGAGATCCAGAAAGAGGGACAGGGCTTCCTCCGGCTTCCCGGCCTGGAACTCCCGTTCCGCGCGCCAGAACGGAAGGATGGGCATCGAACGGGCGGCGGCGGCGACCGCGGGACGCGGGACGGGAACGGTATCGGAAGAGGAAGCGGCGTACGGCGCCTGCCCGTGCGCCGCCGCACACCATAAAGCCAGGTTGAGGATGAACAGGGCGCCCGCCAAACGGCGCTTCAACCGAAGATCTCCTTGACCTTCTCGAAGAAGGAACGGGACATGGGGCCGGGCGGCTCGCCCGATACCTGCTGGAATTCGAGGAGCAACTCCCTCTGCCGCTTGTTGAGTTTCTTCGGGACCTCGATAACCGCGCGGATCACGAGGTTGCCGCGGCGATGGCCGTTAAGGACCGCGACCCCTTCCCCTTTCATGACGAACTGCTGCCCGGACTGAGTGCCTTGAGGAATCGTCAGCTTCTTCTTCGCGGACAGCGTCGGGACATCGATCTCATCCCCCAGGGCGGCTTGCGAAAAGGTGATCGGCACTTCGCAAAGCAGATGCTCCCCCTCGCGCACGAAAATCGGATGCTCGCGTACGGAAATCACCACGTAAAGGTCCCCGGGCGATCCGCCGCCGGGAACGGCGTCTCCCTCCCCCCTGAGCTTGAGCCTCGTGCCGTTGTCGACCCCCGCGGGGATCCTCACCTTGAGCGTGCGGCTTTCCTTCACCGTCCCGCTGCCCGAGCAGCGGGGGCAATACTCCTTGATGACCTGTCCGGTCCCGCGGCATCGGCCGCAAGTGCGGGTCATCGTAAAGAATCCCTGCTGGACGGAAACCTGCCCCCGCCCGTTGCACGCCGCGCACCTCTCGGGACGCGTGCCTTTCCTCGCTCCGCTCCCCGCGCACTCCTGGCAGCCCGCGGTCCGGGGGACGACGATCTCCTTCTCCGTTCCGAAAGCCGCTTCCTCGAAGGCGACCTCCAGGTTGTAACGCAGGTCCGCGCCGCGCCGCGTTCCCGGGCGGCCTCCGCCGAAGATCGAGCCGAAACCGAAGAAATCGTTCAGGATGTCTTCCACGCCGCCGAAATGGAAGTTCCCGAAGTCCCCGAAGCCCTGCCCGGCAGGTCCGGCGTGCCCGTACGCGTCGTACTGTTCCCGCTTGGCCGGGTCGGACAGGACGGAGTACGCCTCGTTGATCTCCTTGAACTTCTCCTCGGCGGACTTGTCCCCGGGATTGCGATCGGGATGGAACTTGAGCGCAAGCTGGCGGAAGGCTTTTTTCAGGTCCTCGGGACCGCTGTCGCGTGTGACTCCAAGGACTTCATAGTAGTCGCGCCTGGCCACTTCAGTTATCCGTATCCGGGCTGTCGGGATCCCGGCCGTTTCCCCGTCCCGCGGCCGGCGGCGCCTGCGCCACGATCACCTGGGCAGGCCGAAGAAGGCGGCCGTTCAGCAGGTATCCTTTCCGGGCCTCGGACAGGACCGTCCCCTCCTCTTTCCCCTCGCACGCGGTCTGCGCGATCGCTTCGTGCCTGGCAGGATCGAACGCCTCGCCTTCCGCGGAGAGCTGTTCCAACCCGAATTTTTTCAGATCGGAAAGCGCCTGGTCGTATGTCAGCCGGACGCCGGCCTGGAGCCCGTCTATCGACCCCGACGCGGCGGCCTGGGCCATGGCGCGCTCCAGGTTGTCGAGGAACGGCAGAATGGCGCGAAGCAGTTTCTCGTTGCCGAAGGCGACGAGAGATTCCTTTTCCCGCGCCGCGCGTTTCCTGTAATTGTCGAATTCCGCGGCAAGGTACGCCAGGCGTGTTTTCAGCTCCTCGAGCTCCCCGGATGCTTCGGGAGCGGGAGCGGCTTCCTCGCCTTCCGCCTCTCCGGTGACGGGCGCTTCATCATCCGCGCGCGATTCCGTCGGACTATCCTTCTTCCTATTGTCGTTCTTCATGACGCTTTCCTCTCCTCTCGATACCATAAAAAAATCCGCAAGGGGGGGAAGAACCGGTTTTTCTTTTACCGATGCTCGAAGGTCGAGCTCAACAGTCTTGCCGAGTATTCCACGAGGGGGATGATCCGCGAGTAATCCATGCGGACGGGGCCGATCAGCCCTATACTGCCCGTCATCGATTCCCCCAGCCGGTAGCCGGAGGCGACCACCGAGATGTCGGGGAGGCCCTCCACCGGATTTTCCGAACCGATCGATACCTGAATGGCGTCGCCCTCGAGCGTGCGGTCGAGCAGACGGACGATGACGCTTTTCTCCTCGAATGCGCGAAGAATGCGCTTGAGCTTCTGGACGTCCTCGGCGAACTCGGGCTGTTCAAGGATGTTCGCCCTTCCCTCCACGTACACCTCGGTCGGGCTGCCCTCTTCGAGCGCCCTTGCGCCGAGACGCAACGCACGTTGCATAAGGCGGTCGTACCGGGCCTTTTCCCGCTTCATCTCCTGAAGGATCTTTCCGCGGAGCTCATGGAGGGAGATGCCGTCGGCGAGCTCGTTCAGGTAAGCGTTGATTTTCGCGATATCGTCGCCCGACAGGCCCGCTTCGCCTTCGATGAGCCTGTGCTCGACCCAGCCTCCCCTGGTTACGATGACCAGCAGGACCTTGTCGGCTCCCGCCCGCAGCAGGCTAAGGGACCGGAGCGGCTGGCTCGAAAGCCGGGCGACTACGACCACGCACGCCTGGCGGGAAAGGGTCGAAACGAGGCGGCTCACCTGCCGCACCAGCTCGTCGGCGGACCCTCCCGCTTCGCCGGCCATCCGCTGGAGCTGGTCGCGCTGCGGCCTCGCCAACTGGCGCCGCGCCAGGAGATAATCGACGTAGTACCGGAATCCCGTCCCCGTGGGCACGCGTCCCGCCGAGGTATGCGGCTGGACGAGGTAGCCCATCTCTTCCAGGTCCGACATGATGTTTCGGATCGTCGCCGGGGAGAGATGCTGCTCCATCCTCTTGGAAATCGTGCGTGATCCTACCGGCTCGGCGGTTTCTATGTAGTCTTCCACCACGTAGCGCAGCACCTGCGCCCCGCGGTCGTCCAAAACTCCGGTCACCTTCGCCTACCGTTCCAACGGATTAGCACTCCGCCCTGCCGAGTGCTAATCCCAATGTAACAGCGCGGAATCCGGGGTGTCAAGGAGGGCGGCGGCGGGAGGTCAGCGGTAATCGCTGACCAACCCGATGGCGATGTCGGCGACGTTCGTGCCGGTGGCACCGGTGACCGCCAGGTCGGACAGAGCGGCGAAAAACGGATACGCGTCGTTGTTTTCCAGTTTTTCGGCCGGTGAAAGCCCGATGGACGCGGCCCGGGCGCAGGTCTTCCCGTCCGCATACGCTCCCGCGGCGCCTGTCGGCCCGTCGATCCCGTCGGTCCCTGCGCACAGGACGGCCAATGCACTCTCCCCTGCCATTTCGATCGCCGCCGAGAGGGCGAATTCCTGGCAGCGCCCTCCTTTTCCCCCTCCTCGAACCGTCACCGCCGTCTCTCCTCCCGCGATCAGGACAATTTCCCTCCCTGGAGGGGCGGACGCGGATGCCCGCTTGAGTTCGGACACGAAGTCGCGGGCGCACAGGCGCGCTTCACCCCGGAGGAATCCGGGAAGGACTCGCACATCCGCGGACCCAGGACGTTTCGCCGCCGCACAAGCCGCCTCAAGAGCGGCCCGGTTCGAACCGACCACGGCGCAGGAGACCCGGTCGAACGCCCGATCGCCCGGTTTCGGCGCATCAGGAAGGTTCCCCGCCGCTCCCGATTCAAGGCGCGAGCGAACCGGATTGGGCAGCATCGCGAGGATGCCGCGCCGGGCGACGATCTCCAACGCATTTCCGGAAATCGTCGTATCGGGCGAAAACGGTCCCGAGGCGATGACGGATGGGTCGTCGCCGGGCACATCGGACAGCAGGAGCGCGAAGACCCTCGCGGGAACCGCCGCGAGCGCCATGCGCCCGCCTTTGACGCGGGACAGGAGCTTCCGTACCGTGTTGATCTCCGATATGTCCGCCCCCGCGTTCATCAGTAGCCGGGACGTCTCATCCTTGTCCGCGGGTGATATCCCATCCGCAGGGAGCGAGATCATGGAGGAGCCGCCGCCGGAAAGCAGCGCGACGACGAGATCTTCCTCACCGGCCACGGCGAGAATGCGAAGCATCTCCTCCGCCGCTTCCCGGCTCCCCCCGTCCGGAAACGGATGGCCCGCTTCGACAAACCGAACGGGCCCCGATTCGCCTCCCTTACCGCGTGGAACGGCAAGGACGCCGGCCTTGATCTTCTCCCCCAGTATCCCGATCGCGGCCTCGCCCATCGGGCGTCCGGCTTTCCCTCCGCCCACGAGGCAGATGTTCCGGATCGCGTTCCACCGCACGAAAGACGATTGCTCGCTCCCGCGGAGGGAGATCCCTTCAGCGGACCGCTCCAGCGTCTGCCGCACGAGCCGCCCCGGCTCGACGGCCTCCACCGCCGCCCTGAATATCTCCTCCAAAAAACATTTCGCCGAGGCGGTCATGCGTCCGTGAGGATCATTGTCGTTCGAACTGGTTCGCTACATGTATCAAAGTTGTATGGACGTGCGACAGCCGGAACACATGTAAGCCGAAAGGGGGAACTTATCGATGGGGCGGGTGAACGTGAGGGACGGGCAGCCGGAGTCTGGATGTCTCCACGCGGCGGCGTGCGCTCCGAGTGAAGCCATGGAGGGCTTGGCCGCTCCTGCGCATCCATGCGCCCGCGGCACGCTGCCGTCCATGGCAGCGAACGAGGAGCCAGCCGCAGCGCAGGCGGACATGGAGGTCCGCCAAGCGTAAGCCGCGGGGAGAGCATCCAACTCCGGCAGGGACCCGTCCTCATGGAGATTCGATAATATTGGTAAATTTCAAGGCCCCCTCGAGGCATAGCGAAATCCAGATGAGGTGCGGATATTCGAACGTACTTTAGCATCAACGGACGCGGTCGCCGTCGAGGCGGGACATGCCTTTTTGGAGGGCGTACTCCCTGGCAGCGGCCCATTCCGCGCGGGTGGTCCGCCGCGCGATTTCCGGAAATGAGAACGCCCGGCCGCACGGCCTATATTGGTCCATGAGGTTAAGGTACGTGTCGGTACCGATTTCGCCGGCGAGGAAATCCATCACGCCTCGGGTCGTCGAGGCATCGGCCGGCATCACAAGGTGCCGTACGAGGAGGCCTTTCCGCGCGATCCCGTGCCGGTCGAGGATCAGCGGCCCCACCTGCCGGGCCATCTCCCGAACCGCCGACCGCACCGCATCGGGGTAGTCGGGAGCCTCGCAGTACCGGTCTGCCGCCTCTGTGGAAAGAAACTTGACGTCGGGCATGTAGACGTCGATCAAGCCTTCGAGCTCCCGAAGCGTCTCGACCTTCTCATATCCGCCGCAGTTGTAAACCACCGGCATTGACAGCCCGATGGCCTTCGCTGCGGCAAGCGCTTCGACGATCTGCGGAGTCACGTGGGTGGGCGTGACAAGGTTAAGATTATGACAACCGGATTTCTGAAGGGAAAGAAAGACCGCCGCCAGGGATTCGGCGTCGACCTCCCTGCCCTCTTCATGATGGCTTATGTCGAAATTCTGGCAGAAGGCGCAATGGAGATTGCACTGGGAAAAGAAGACGGTCCCCGAACCGCGTATGCCCGACAAGGGCGCTTCTTCGCCGAAATGAGGGCCGAATGAAGTCACCCTTGCGAACCTCCCCGTCCGGCAGACGCCCCTTTCGTCCGCAATCCGGTCGACCCGGCAAATTCTCGGGCACAGATCGCACGATGAAAGCCGGGCCGTCAGCCGCCGCGCCCGCTCCGAAATTTCAACGCGATCCACAGGAATTCCCGCCGGCGGATCCGCCCGCCAAAACCGCCTTCACCGTTGCAACACCTCGGTGAGCTCCACGATGTCGCCCGCCGCTGCGCCCGTCCGCCCGATGACTCCCGAGGGCAGCTCCAGCGCTCCGGCTGCCTTCCGATAATACCGCGTGATCCGCGCCTGCGGCATCTCCGGATGCAGTCCGAGGATCCGCCCCTCATTGTCGATGAAGATGACGTCGATGGAAAAGGACATTCCGAACGTGTGGACGATGCGACAGGGGGCTATCCACAATCCTTCCCCTTCCTCCAGCGCAGGCCGCCCGAGCAGGCCGCGTCCCCTCGACAGGAACGTAATCGCGCCCGCAATCCGCTCTCCCAGGACATTGCCGCGGCTGCGGTTGAATGCGATCACGCGGAACCGTCACCCCCGTTTCGCATTGTCGAGAACTTCCCGGACCTTCCGAAGGAGGGAATGGGGCGTAAACGGCTTCTGGAGGAAGGCGATGCCGGCCTCCAGCACTCCGTGGCTCACGATGGCATCGTCCGTATAGCCCGAAATGTAAAGGACCTTGATCCCGGGCCGGTGGGGAGCGAGCGAATCCGCAGCCTGGCGGCCGCCCATGTTGGGCATAACGACATCCGTGAGGATCAGGTCGATGGGGCCGCTGTATTCCCTGCCGATCTTCAGGGCTTCGGCGCCGTCGGCCGCCGCGAGCACGGTGTAGCCGTGTTCAGTTAGAACCGTCTTGATCAGGGATCGCACCACATCCTCGTCTTCCACCAACAACACGCACTCGCTTCCGGGCTGAAGTTTCGACTCCCGCTTATCCTTTTTCGTATCGGCAGGCATGCATACGCGGGGGAAATATACCTTGAAGGCGGTCCCCTTCCCGAGCTCGCTGTCGACACGGATGTACCCGCCGCTCTGCTTGACGATGCCGTAGACGGTGGACAGCCCCAGGCCCGTTCCCTTCCCCTTCTCCTTCGTGGTGAAAAAGGGCTCGAAGAGACGCTTTTTCACGACGTCGCTCATCCCTTCTCCCGTGTCGCTGATGGCCAGTATGGCGTACTCTCCCGCCTTGAAAAACGGGTGCCGTTTCACGTACGCGTCGTCCAGCGTAACGTTATCCGTTTCTATTGTGACCTTTCCGCCCCTGGGCATCGCGTCTCTCGCGTTGACGGCGAGGTTCATGATGACCTGCTCGATCTGGCCCGGGTCCACTTTCACGCTCCAGAGGGCGGGACGAAGTCCCGTCACCAGGTCGATGTCCTCGCCGATCAGGCGCCGCAGCATCCCGTTCATGTTGTCGACGACCGCGTTAAGGTCGAGCACTTTCGGTTGCAGGACCTGTTTTCTGCTGAAAGCCAGCAACTGACGCGTCAGCGACGACGCGCGTTCGCCCGCCTTCTGTATTTCCTCCACCTCCCCCCGCAGGTTGGAACCGGCTTCGAGCTTCATGAGCAGCAGGTCGGAATACCCCCGGATCGCCGTGAGGAGATTGTTGAAGTCGTGCGCCACGCCTCCCGCCAGCCGCCCCACGGCCTCGATCTTCTGCGACTGCCGAAGCTGCTCCTCGCTCTCGTGGAGCGCCTGCTCCATTCTTTTCCGCCCGGAGATGTCCTCCAGGATTCCGACCATGCCGACGATGTTCCCCAGGGAATCCCTCATCGGAGCCGTGGAAAGACGGACGTCGACCAGGGTTCCGTCTTTCCGAAGGCGCCGGGTTTCCACACCCGAGATCCCGCCTTCCCTGACGGTTCGGCCCTGGAATTCGCGGAATTCCTCCTTCTTGTCTTCCGGAATGATCGGAAGGAACCGGCCCATCGCTTCCTCGCGGCTCCAGCCGAAGACCTTCTCGGCCATCGGGTTCCACATCGTCGTGATCCCGTCCTTGCTCACGGCGGTGATGGAAACGGGAGAAGCCTCCACCAGCGAGTGAAGCTTGCTGTACGTCGCATGGATCTCCTCCTCCGCGGTTTTTCTCGCCGTTATGTCCCGGATGATCCCGGTGAAAAAAACCCCTTCCCCCGTATTCCAGGTAGCAAGCGACAGTTCGAGGGGAAATTCCGTTCCGTCCTTGCGAAGCCCGTGCAATTCGATCGTTCTGCCGATGACCCGTGGCTCGCCGGTGGCCAGGAACCTCGCCATCCCTTTCTCATGGGCGGAACGATACCGTTCGGGAATCAGCAGGGTAAGCTCCCTTCCCGCCAGGGATTCGCCGTCGTATCCGAACATATTCAGGCCGCCTGGATTGACGAAGACGATACGGCCCCGGGAATCGGCCGAAATGATCGCATCGGGTGCGGTGTCGGCGATCACCTTGAAACGCCGCTCGATTTCCCGCTGCTTCTCCTCGGCCTCCTTCCGCTCGGTTACGTCGAGCAGCAGTCCGTCCACGTAGGAGAAGTTTCCTTCCTCGTCGTAGATCAACTGGCGCCGGTCGGCGACCCACCGGGCGATTCCGTCCCTGTGTAAAACCCTGTACTCGACTCTCAGGACCTTCCGCCGTTGGCGCACCGCTTCACGGAATACCTGCTTGACGCGCTCGAAATCGTCGGGGTGGATCAGGTTGCGCCAGCTGACGGAGCCCATCATCAGTTCTTCCGGAAGATACCCCGTCATGCGTTTCACGTCGGCGCCGATGAAGATCAGGGACCAGTCGCGCAGCCCCCTGTAGACGACGCCGGGAAGGTTGTTCATCAGGGATACCAGACGGCTGGATATCTCCTTCTGCTTGCCGGCCACTTTCGAATGGTGTACGGCTACCGTAATACCACGGGCGACAGCTTCCGCGACTGCGACCTCGGAGGTGGTCCAGGCGTGCGGCCGTTCCAGGCAAAGATAGAGATATCCCCCCAGGTCCTGCCCGTTGCGCAACGGGACGCCGAGAAACGCTCCCAGGCGCAGCCGATCCGTCTTTTCCCTCCGGACTCCGTTATAAGTAACGGCACGGATGTCGTTTACCACGACGTTTCCCCCGAAGGAGCTCAAACTCAAATCGGCGATGCACCGGTAGACGGATATATCGGGATCGGAGGGAGGGAAACCGGGTTCGCAGTATTCGTCCACCCATTCGGGCTCGCCGAAGATCCGGACCGCTACACGGCACAGCCCGAGGGTCCCGCAGATGTCCCGCATGGCTTCTTTCAGCATCGCCTCGATATTCGGCTCCCGTAGCACCAGCATGCCGATCCGGCTCAATAACCCGAGCCGCCTTTCGTCGAGATCCCTCTCTTCCTCCAGCCTTTTCGCCGCGGTGATGTCCGATATGTAATGGATAGCTCCCGCCAGGTTCCCGTCCCCGTCGAACACGGGATCGACGGTCACCCTGAGCCACTTCTTTTTTTCCGGCACCTCCATCTCGGCGGATTCCCGCCTATGGCTGCTTTTAACGCGCTCGAAAAGACAACCCTCTATCGGGTGGTCGGTATTGTGGATAAGCTTGTGGCAGATGTGCCCGATGATCTTCTCCCTGGGGGCTCCGACCAGGTCCTCCATCGCGGCGTTGACCCAGGCGAACCGGAATTCACGGTCTACGACGGCGACCGCCTCCGGCATGGAGAAGAATATTTTTTCCCACTCGAAATCTTTTGACGTCACTCCCTTACCTGACGAATCACGGATTCGCTTTCCTTGTAGATAATCGGTGGCACCTATCGTAAAGGCATCCTTTTATTTTTAGCACATTGCTTGAAACGACGTAGACAAAATTGCAAAAAAAATTTGGATACGGACCCGTTCGCAAGCAGGATATGTCCTTGCCTTACATGAAAAAAGCAGACATAATTTCGGGACCCAGCAAATCCGGCAAGCGCCGTTGCATGCTCCATGCGAGGTACCCGTTCTTCCGGCCATGCTGCATCCGCCGACCTTCGGAGCAAACCGAAAAGACCTTGCCGTAACGGGCAATCGCGATTTCAACATGGGCATTCAAGATCATTAAAAGGAGGTTTTACCATGCGAGCAAGGCAGATCCTCCCGCTCGGAATTGCGCTTCTGTTCGCCGTGACGGTATTTGCGCCCGCTCCCGTACTGTCCGCGGACCCGATCAAGCTCACGTATGCCAACTTTCCCCCCGCCCCGACTTTCCCATGCGTGCAGATGGAGCATTGGGTGAAGGAGGTGGAGAAACGGACCGGTGGCAAGGTGAAGGTGCAGACCTTCCCCGGAGGGACGCTGCTGCCCGCCAAGAACATCTTCGACGGGGTGATCTCGGGCCTGGCGGACATCGGCAACTTCGCCATGAGCTACCAGCCGGGGCGTTTTCCGGTATCCGAGGCCGTCGATCTCCCACTGGGCTTCACGAACGCCCGGGTCGCAAGCCTCACCCTTTACGACCTGATCGAGAAGTACAAGCCGAAGGAGTTCGAGAAGGTCAAGATCCTCACCCTCTTCACATGCCCGCCGATGAACATCATGACGAAGACGCCGGTCAGGTCGCTTGCGGATCTCAAGGGAATGGAGCTTCGCGTCGCAGGCACGAGCGCGGAGATAATCAAGCGCCTGGGCGGCATCCCGGTGGCCATGCCGCAGTCCGATACCCCCGAGGCTCTCCAGAAAGGAGTCGTCAAGGGGCACGTGTCGTCCATGGAAATCCTCAAGGACTTCAAATTCGCGGCGTACACTCCCAACGCAACCGTCGCGAACCTGTCCGTCGTCACCTTCGCGGTGGTCATGAACAAGGAGAAGTGGAACTCCCTCCCCGCGGACGTGAAGAAGGTGCTCGACGACATGCGGCGCGACCATGCGATGTGGACGGGGAACTATGTGGACAATCACGTCGCGGAATCGCTCGATTGGTCGAAGAAGAACCATAACCTGCAGCTGTTCAGCCTGTCGGCGTCGGATACGGCGACCGTGAAGGGTCTTCTCCAGCCGATGGTCGACGACTACGTAAAACGGATTTCCGCCCAGGGCCTCGACGGGAAAAAGATCGTCGCAGACGTAACTGCGCTGAAGAAGAAGAACGAGCAGAAGAAAAAGTAGCCCGGCGCCGGACGGCATGGAACGTTTCGCCGCGGAGCTGCGGAAATACCTTATGGTCGCCGGGGGCGTGGCGCTCATCGCGCTCACGCTCCTGGCGACGTTGAACGTGGCGCTGAGGATCTTCCGGGCCCCGGTGAGCGGCACGTACGAGATCGTTTCCTTCCTCGGGGCGATCGTCACCGCCGGGGCACTTGGCTATACCCAGAAGCGGAAGGACCATATCGTCGTCGACATCCTGTCGGAAAAATTCCCTGCCCCTGTCCGGCGCGTACTGGACGCCATCAGCTTCGCCCTCATGCTGGTCCTGTTCTCCATAGTCTCCTGGCAGACCTTCGTGCTCGGAAAGCGCCTGATGCAGACGGGAGAGCTTTCCGAGACGCTGAAGGTCGCCTATCACCCGTTCGTTTTCCTGGCCGCCCTGGGGTTCGCCGTGCTTGCGCTTACCCTGCTGCTCGACCTGCTCGAGACATTTTTCGCAGGCAAGGATGACCGGAGGTGAGCGGCCCCGTCGCCGGCTTGTACGGCATAGCCGCCATGTTCTTCATCCTGTTCTTCCTGCGGATCCCCGCAGCATTCACCATGGCGCTCGTGGGATTCGTCGGCATCGCGCTCATCACGTCCATCGATGCCGCCTTTTCCATGGTCGGCGCCGAGATGTGGAACATATTCTCCAATTACGGGCTGACCGTTATCCCCCTCTTCATACTCGTGGGTGAGATCGTCCACTACGCCGGCTACAACTTCAGCCTCTACGACGCGACCTACAAGTGGTTCGGCCACTACCGCGGCGGCCTGGCCATGACGACTATCATGGCGTCCGCCGCCTTCTCGGCGATTTCCGGCTCCAACACGGCCACCGCCGCCACGATGAGCGCCGTCGCGATCCCCGCCATGAAGGAGTACAATTACCACCCGAAGCTGAACGCGGGGGCCGTAGCGGCCGGCGCGACGCTGGGCGTACTCATCCCTCCCTCCATCGTGCTCGTCGTGTACGGCCTCTACACCGGGCAGTCCATCGGCAAACTCTTCTTCGGCAACGTCATTCCGAGCGCCATCCTCACCGTCGCGATCCTGGGCACGGTGGTCTGGATCTGCCGGATGCACCCCGACTGGGGGACGGCCGGACCGCGGTTCAGCTGGAAGGAGAGGATGAAGGCGCTTCCGGAAGCGATCGACATCCTGGTGCTGTTCGGGATCATCATGTACGCCCTTTTCACCGGGGTCGTGACCGCCACGGAAGCCGCGGCGGTAAGCTGCTTTTTCGGCCTGGTCATCTGCCTCGCGCGCCGCAAGCTGACCTGGAAGAAGTTCCTCGACTCCATGACCGACACCCTGCGCATTTCCTGCATGGTCTTCATGATCGTGGCGGGGGCCGTGATATTCGCGAGGTTCCTGACGCTCACCCGCCTCCCCTTCGAAGCCGCGGACTGGATCCAGACGCTCGCGCTGCCCAAATGGATGGTGCTCTGGGTGATCCTGCTCTGCTACATCGTCGGCGGGTGCGTGATGGACGCGCTGGCATTCCTGCTCGTGTCGCTGCCGATTTTCTATCCCCTCGTGATCCAGCTGGGATACGATCCGATCTGGTTCGGCCAGGTGATAACGATCGTCACGACGATGGGATCCATCATGCCGCCGATCGGCATATGCTGCTACGTCGTCTCCGGGATGTCGGGCATCCCCCTGGCCACCGTATTCCGTGGTAGTTTCTATTACATGCCTTCGTACATCGTCTCCATAATCATCCTGATGATTTCCCCCTACTGGACGGTCCTGGTGTTGTCCGACCTCGTTAAGTAGCCTCCGGAGCATCCGGTGAGCGCCAAGGCTCGCATCCTGATGCTGGGAAACGAGGCGATCGCCCGCGCCCTGGTGGAGAACGGCTGCTCCGTCGCCGCCTCCTACCCGGGAACTCCCGCATCCGAGATCCTCTCCGCGGCCGTGCGGTGGCGGAAGGAATGCGACGTCCCCATGCACATCCAGTGGGCCGTTAACGAAAAAGTCGCCCTGGAAATCGCCTACACCGCCAGCATCGCCGGGCTGCGTTCCGCCGTCAGCATGAAGCAGGTGGGGCTGAACGTCGCATCCGATCCCCTGATGAGCGCCGCCTACACCGGCGTGGAAGGAGGTTTCCTGGTTATCAGCGCCGACGATCCGGGGCCCCATTCCTCCCAGACGGAACAGGACAGCCGCCTGCTGGCGATGGCTGCGAAGGTCCCCGTGCTCGACCCGTCCTCCCCGGCGCACGCCATGGAACTTGTCGGGATCGGCTACGAACTTTCGGAGACGTTCCGCATACCGGCGATGCTGCGCCCGACCACCAGGGTGTGCCACGCATGCCAGGACATCCTCCCGGGGATACCGGGGCCGCTGCGGCGCAACGCCGATTTTCACAAGTCCCCTGAACGCTGGGCGGCCACCCCCGCCTACCGGTACGAGCTTCACAGGAAACTTTCGGAAACGCTTTCTTCAGTCGCCGCCTGGCCGCGCACCGCGCCGTTGCGCCTGAACCCCGGCGCGACAGGCCCGCTCGCGGTGGTGGCTTCGGGAGTCGCTTCGGCTCATGCCGAGGAGATCCTTCGCGAATCCGGGCTTTGGGACCGCCTGCCGTTCTACCGGGTGGTCCAGCCGTACCCGCTCCACACGGCGTTCGTCATCCACCTCCTCGGCGCCCACGATGAGATCCTGGTGCTCGAGGAAACCGAGCCCGTGATCGAGATGCAGCTTGCGGACAGGCGCCGGGTCAGGGGCAGGATGACGGGCGCGGTGTCCGAGGCGGGGGAGCTTCTCCCTGAAATAGTCGAGCGCGCGATCGCGCGGTTCGCGGGGCTTACCGAAAAGCCGGAAACGCCCGCCGAAAAGGGCGTAGGACGCCGGCCCACCCTATGCGCGGGGTGCCCCCACCGCTCGAGTTTCTACGCCATAAAGAAGGCTGCGCCGCGGGGGATCTATCCCAGCGACATCGGTTGTTACACGCTCGGCCTTAACCTCGGAGGGGTCGACACGGTACTCTGCATGGGCGCCGCGGTGAGCCAGGCCGCGGGGTTCTACCAGGCGTACCGCCTGTCGGGGAAGAAGGTCGACATCGTCGCCACCATCGGCGACTCCACCTTCTTCCATGCCGGGATACCGCCGCTCGTCGACGCGGTCGTCCAGGGCGCCCGTTTCGTGCTGGTGATACTCGACAACTCCACGACGGCGATGACGGGATACCAGGCCACCCCTGCAACAGGCGAGGGAGCGGCCGGCGAACCGACGGTTCCCGTCGACATGGAGGCGATGGTCCGCGGGTGCGGGGTGGAATTCTGCAAGGTGGGGATTCCGGGCCGCATGCCGGAATTCACGAAGCTCCTGAAGGAAGCTATCGCGTTCAGCCACGAGCGAGGACCGGCGGTGGTCATCGCCCGCGAGCCGTGCGTGATGGACCGGAAACAGGCCGGTATCCCGAAGCCGCGGCGGAAGGTTCGCGTCAACGAGGAATGCGACGGCTGCCGCCATTGCACTGAGCAGTTCGAGTGCCCCGCCCTCGTCTACGACGACGGGGGGCAAAGGGTGTTCGTCGATACCCTGCAATGCACGGGGTGCGGCGTATGCCTCCACGTATGTCCCCGCGGCGCGATCGTGGAAGAAGGACCGATGGGAGAAAATGCATGAGCGGCGGGGCGGTCCGGGGAAATTTCGGCGGGCAGCAGATAGTCGTTAGCGGCGTAGGCGGCCAGGGGGTTCTCTTTGTCACCCGGCTGCTGGCGGACGCTGCGATCCTGCGGGGGGAGCCCGTCCTCACGTCGGAAACCCACGGCATGGCGCAGCGCGGAGGGATCGTCGTCTCGCACCTGAAAGCGGGCGCCTTCGCGAGCCCGCTGGTGCGGCCGGGGAGTGCCGACGGGCTTATCGCGCTGAAGGATGAGTACTTCTCGCTGCACAGGGGATTCCTGAAGCCCGGCGGCTGGATCGTGGTCAATTCCGCGCGGGGGGGCGCGCCTGAAGGAGGCGAGAATGCCCACGCAGTGGATGCCGACGGACTGGCGCGGGAGTCGGGCGCTTTCCGGTCGGCCAACCTTGTCCTCCTCGGCTTCGCGCTTTCACGTCTCGGCGCGGCCGATCATGGAGGGCGGCTCTTCTGCTCGCCGGATGATATCCGGGAAGCGCTCCGACACAGGGCCGGTGGAAAGGAGAGCCTCGTCGCGGCGTCGATCTCGGCCCTTGCCCTTGGAATCCTGCACGGAAAGCGATAAAGTCTTTCACCGGCATGCTGAAACGGTTCCCACCGAAATACGGTTCCCCCGAAGAGCTGGCGCCCCATCAATTGAAGGGCCTGCAGTGGACGGTGTCCCACGCCTGGAGGAATTCCACTTTCTATCGGAAGAAGCTGGAAGAAGCGGGCATGACTCCGGAAAGCATAAGGGCGCTCGAGGACTTGTCGCGCCTCCCCTTCACCACCTCCGAGGACCTGCGGGATGGATACCCCTTGCCTCTGTTGTCCGTGGAACCGCGGGAGATCGTCCGTATCCATTCTTCCTCCGGCACGACCGGAAAGCGGAAGATTCTCGCCTACACGCAGAAGGACATCGACGACTGGCTCTACATGTTCGCGCGCTGCTACGAAATGGCGGGGCTCTCCAGGGAAGACCGGGTGCAAATATGCGTCGGGTACGGACTGTGGACGGCCGGTGTGGGGTTCCAGCTTGGGGCCGAGCGGTACGGCGCCATGACGATCCCGGCGGGGCCGGGAAACCTCGACCTCCAATGCACGTTTCTCCAGGACCTTGGAACGACCGCGCTTTGCTGCACCGCCTCGATGGGGCTGCTACTCGCCGAGGAAGTCCACAAACGCGGAATCCGGGACCGCATCCGCCTGCGCAAGATAATCCTGGGAGCGGAGCGAACCAGCGACGCCATGATCGCCACGATCAAGGAACTGCTCGGCGTGGAAGAGGTGTACGACATTCCCGGGCTTACCGAGCTGTACGGGCCGGGCACCGGGCTCTCCTGCCGCCACGAGACGGGGATCCACTACTGGGCCGACTTCTACATTCTGGAAATCCTCGACCCCGAGACCCTTCTCCCCGTCGCTCCCGGGGAAATCGGGGAGATGGTCTACACGACGCTGGGGAAAGAAGCGGCGCCCCTGATCAGGTACCGCTCGCGCGACCTGACCCGTCTCGTCGACGGGACGTGTCCGTGCGCCTGCATCCTCCCCCGCCACGACAAGATCCTCGGGCGGTCCGACGACATGGTCGTCTTCCGGGGCGTCAACATCTACCCGGGCCAGGCGGACGAGGTGCTTTCGAAATTGGAGGGCATCGGGAGCGAGTACCAGATACTGTTCGACCACGGGGAAGACGGAAAGGACTACATGACCGTCAAGGTCGAACGGGCCGGCAACCTTGACGAAGGGTATGACGCCGCCCTCTCCCGCGCGATCACCGGCGGCATGAAGCGCAACCTCATGGTGTCCTGCACGGTGGAAATCCTGCCGTACGGATCCCTCCCGCGGTCCGATAGAAAGACCAAGCGGATCTTCGACAACCGCCGCTACTGAAACCGGGAATTTCAATTTGAGAAGACCACGTATTCCCGCCGGAACCGCCCGCTTCGCCGCAGCGGCGGTATCGGGCCTTGCATGGATCCTGTCCGCGGCGGTATCGCATTCCCTGGAAGGCCCGCTCGCGGTGAAGAATTCCTTCCCTCTCGTTTCCGTCCTGGACGCCCCCTATCCGGAACAGGCCGGGTACCGTGATTCCCTGTCCATCGGCCTGACTCACTCCAGCGTGGACTTCATCGAATCCGATGGCGGGTTCGAATTCCTTATCGACGCGGAGGTGACCGAGCTGGAGTTCAGATACAAAAAAACCGTGTCGGGGTCGTTCGAATTCGGCGTCGAAATTCCCCTGCGCACCTTCGGCAGCGGGTTCCTGGACAAGGGGATCGACAATTTCCACCGCGCTTTCGGCATCGAATCGGGGAAAGCCGGCGAATCGGCGAACCGGTTTTTCTTCGAAGCGAAGAAGGACGGGCAAACGGCGGTCCGGGGGGAAAGCGGCGGGATCGGGCCGGGAGATATAAGGGTAACCGTGAAACGGTCCCTTTTTTCATCCGGCGGATTCGCGGCGGCATTGATGGCGGACGTGGAATTACCCACCGGAAACGCGAAGAAGGGATACGGGAACGGAAGCCTCGATGGAAAAATCGCCTTCCTTGCGGACTGGAAGGCCGGCGACAGGATCGTCATCCACGCAAACGCGGGCAAGGTTTTCGCCGGGGACATCAGGGGTTACGTTCGCCTGCCTGTAGACGATTACCGATACGCCGCGCTGGCGCTCGAAGCAGCGCTCTCGGCGAGGAGCAGCGTCGTGGCCCAATATTACATCCAGGACACTCCGCTCCCGCAGGAAGGCCTGATCTTTCCCTCCCTCAGGAAAAAGCCGGCGCTCGCGTCCCTCGGTTACCGGTACGCTTCGGAAAGGTACCTTTACGAATTCTCCGTCACCGAAAACATCAAGCCCGCCTTCGCGCCGGACCTGATGCTCAACCTGACGATCCGCCGGAACCTGTCGAGGTAGAGTTGCACGGAGGGATTCAACCCCCCGCGCCGCGATCCCTCCGAAGGGCGACAACCTTGTAAAGGAACGCTTCCATCGCTTGCGGGTCGCGAAGCCGGCCCTCCTCCTCCACGGGCACGCGCGGGAAACGTTCCATGAACGCCTTCGTGAAAATGCCCGTGCCCGCTCCCGTCGCATTCCCCGCATCGTCGAACACGTCGATCCGTCCCATACCCGAACAACTCGGAGAATTTTTCTTGCACACGTAACCGCAGAGACCGAGAGGTTCCATCTCCAGCAGGCGCACCTTCAACCATTCCGACATTCGTTCCGTGTAGTCAGTTCCGGTTTTCACGCCGGCGAGCCGCGGGGTTGCCGGATCCCCCTTGAGATTCATGGGCTCCCTGGGAACGGATAGCCCGCACCCGACTTCCGGGCAGACAGGAACCCACCGGGCGATCTTTTTTAGTTTTTCAAGCAGAAACGGGTCCAGCTTGTGCCTGCCGTCGTAGCGTACCCTTTCCCCGAGCAGGCAGGCGCTGATCAATATCGGCACTTGTTTCGGCATCGGATTTTACCCGTTGCGCTCCTTTCTCCGGGAATCCACCTTCCCTCCATGCCGGTTCAGACATATAAAACACATTCTCTCTTATATTCCCATCTCCCTAATAACATGGACAAACTTAATATTTTTTCGTTATAGCCGATAAGAGAGTATGAAAATCCCGTCAGGGGGGTGGGATACCGATGTTTTTCCGTAAAAACAGCAAACCGGCGGACCAGGGGGCGGAACGGGTTGCGGCGCTCGAAGGGGAAGTGACAGCCCTTAAGGGGGAATTGAACGCCCGCGACGACGATATCGGGCACCTCAACCAGAAGCTGCAGGAGAAAGATGCGGACCTGGCCAAACAAGCGAAAAATATCGTACTGGAGGGGCAGCGCGCTGTTGCCCTGCGAAAGCACATCGAGGAGCTTCACAAGCTCGCGAAAAGGCTGACATCGCTCAAGAGCCTCGACGAGATATACAAGTTCGTTGCGGACGCCTGCGCCAACGTATTCGAGTTCGACAGGGTGAACATCCTAATCGCCGACGAATCGGGAGAGTGGCTGCGGTGCGTCGAGACGCGCGGCAACCTGGGCGAGCCTATCGAAAGCATCAAGGTCCCGATCCACCCCGACGCGGGGGCCCTCTACTGGTCCTATGCCGACAGCGCCGTCATCATTCTCGACCTGGGAACGAAGGAAGCTCCCAAGGAAGTCCCTCCCAAGTACTACATCAAGAAGCCTTGGTCGGAGATCAAGGCTTTCCGGTCGCAGTCCTGCATAGTCGGAGCGCTGCTGGGACGTGAAAAGCCCGTCGGAATTTTCGCCATCGACAAGAAGCTTAAGAAAATGCGCGTGACCGAGGACGACATCGGTCTCGTGAAACTGCTGCGGGACATCGCTTCCTACGCGATCCAGAACCTGCAGACGGTGGCGGAGCTGAAAGTCCACCAGGAGGAGATATACGACCTGATACAGAACGCGATCGGCCAGGCGACCAACGGAAGGGAAAAAGCGGGCAGGATGGGCGAGGTCAACAAGGAGCTTATGGAATCCTCCAAGAAGATCGCGGGGATCACCGCGACGATCGGAGACATCGCCGACCGGACGAACCTGCTGTCCCTCAACGCGGCCATTGAAGCGGCGAGGGCGGGCGAGGCCGGGCGCGGGTTCGGCGTCGTGGCCTCGGAGGTGAAGAAACTCGCCGAGCAGACGCACCATTCGACACGGGAGATCGGCGTAATCATCCAGCAGATCACTTCCGAGATCAAGGATTCGGGCACCACGATGCATGACGTGGTCGCCGCCCAGAAGGAGCTGATCACGTCCATCGAGACGCTCAACTGCAAGGCGAAGAGCCTGGTCTGAGTACCGCGCTTCCTACGTCCCAAGCACCCTGCCGTAGAGGGATACATCTTGCGGGCTACGCACGCCTCACGGGGTGCCCCTCGCGGGGGACGCCTTGCCCGGCCCGCTTCTGCCCGGACATCGTGTCCGGTCCGAAGCGGTCCGCCTCGGCAAGCTTTCGGCGCCATCCATGGCGCCTCAACCTCGCTATCCGCTCGGCGCTTGCCTCGGAGCTCGAACCCTTTGCATGTATACAACTCGTTGGGTTCTCGCTCCATGTCCGGCTGCGGCTCTTACTGCTCCTCGCTCGCTGCCATGGACGGCAGCGTGCCGCGAGCGCATGGATGCGCAGGAGCGGCCCGCCCTCCCTGGCTACCGCTTCGTCGCTGTAGGCCCCCGCGAGAGGCACCCCGTATCGGCGGCTCGCCCGCGGATCGCACCGCGATGGCTGACGACCCTGCATACAAACCTGCGCGCTTGATGGAAGACAGCCCGGATGGTGCGTAACGCCGAGTGGGGGGGCGGAGCAACGAGGAGCCGCGGCGGAACCGACTGTATCAGGCGTACCAAGCGAATTGATAAACCTGCTTTGCATATCGATCAGGGCGGAAGACAACTGGGAGATAACCGCTGGGCACGTGCTGCATTGGGCAGGGGAGCCGCAGGCGACGAGTGCGCACGGCCCCCCCGAGGCGTAGCGCCTGCGGGCGTCACGATGACGGACAACCGTAATTCGGGCAGGGATGCCGGGGCGCGAGCCGGCCGGGCATAGCCCGCATTTCTCACCAAACTTCTACTGCGGGCTAGCGTGTGCTTCGCGCGGCTTACCTGGGGGGGGCGTCGAAGCGCAGGATGATGCTGATTCGCCGGTTCCGCGGATCGTTCGGATCCTCCCTGATCAGCGGCTCCGTCGCCGCATAACCGGAAACCCGCGCAAGCCGGTCGGGATCCAGCCCGTTCGCTTCGAGCTCCTTACGGGCAGCGGAGGCCCGCTCGGTCGAAAGCTCCCAGTTCGTGAACCGGTTCGACGCGTAGCTGCTCGCGTCGGTGTGCCCTTCGATGAATATCTTGTTCGGCACTTCCTGGATGCTTTCGGCGATGACCTTGAAGATCTGCCGGGCGACCGGAGTGGGCGCGGAACTGCCGCGATCGAAGATCTGCCCCCCCGCCATGTCGACGAGCTGGATCCGCACCCCGCCCTCGAACACCTCCACCATGACGTGGTTCTTCACGCCGGCGAGCCGCTCTTCCGTATCCCTGCGAAGCTTGTCGCCCAGTTGCTCCCGCGTCACCTTTTTCTTCCCCCCGGGGCCGTAAGGATCATTCGGCACCGAGATCTCGCCGCCGGTTTCCTTCAGGATAGCGGCATTCTTTTCCATGAACGAGATTCCGCTCTTCTCGAACAGGCTGAAGTGCTTGAAGTAGGTTGCGACACGCGCCCGCTTTTCGGGCGCCGCCATCGTGATCAGCCACAAAAGGAGGAAGAACGCCATCATCGCCGTCACGAAATCGGCGTAGGCGACCTTCCAGCTTCCCCCGTGTCCGCCATCTCCCCGGGACCGCTTCTTGACGGTCTTGATGATGATCTTGCTCTTCGCGCTCACTTCGGCACCGACCGGATCGCTTTTTCGAGCTCGCCGAAGGTGGGCTTGTCGTCCCCGGGTATCGCACGCCGGCCGAATTCCACCGCCATCTGCGGCGCCGAGCCGCCCACGAACGCGACGAGGGCGACCTTTACGACTTGGAAAAAGACCTCGTTTTCCTTCGCCTTGTGCTCCAGGTTCGCAGCCATCGGACCGACGAAGCCGTAACAGGCGAGCACGCCGAGGAACGTCCCGACGAGGGCGGCCCCGATGCTGTGCCCGAGCACGGAGGGGGGCTGATCGATCTTCCCCATGGTGAGGACGACGCCGAGCACCGCCGCGACGATCCCGAGCCCCGGCAGAGCGTCGGCGATCTTGCCTACGCTGTGGGAAGGGATCATGGAGTCGTGGAAGCCCGTTTCGATCTCGAGCTCCAGCAGGCTGTCGAGCTCGTGGGGAGGGATGCTCGTCGTGACGATCACCTTGAGGTTGTCGCAGATGAAATTAAGGATGCGCTTGTCCTTGACAATCCCCGGAAACTTGCCGAACAGCGGGCTATCCTGCGGCGCCTCGATGTCCGTTTCGATGGCGATCAGCCCTTCCTTCCGGATCTTGGAAAAAACCATGAACATCATGCTCAGAAGCTCGATGAAGTACGTCTTGCCGTGGCTCTTGCCGCTGAAAACCGACCCGATGTTCCGGACCACCTGGCCTGCGACCTTCCCCGGCGAGGAGATCAGGAACGAGCCCGCCGACGCCCCGAAGATGATAACGAATTCGGCGGGCTGGAAAAGAACGCCGAGGTTCCCGTGCTCCATCAGGAAGCCGCCGATGACGGCGCCCAGGACCACAACCACGCCGATAATGTTCAGCACGGACCCATCCTCCCTGTGCAGGCCGTCTCCCTCACCGGTTTCCCCCGGCGCCGTTCCCGAGCAACAGCACAACGTCGACCCGCCGGTTCCGCGCGCGCCCCTCGGGCGTGGCGTTCGATACCACCGGGCGGAATTCCGCATACCCCGCCGCCGACAGCCGGGCCGCCGGTATTCCGTGATCTTCTATAAGTCGTGCGAGGACGTTCGTCGCCCTCGCCGTGGAAAGCTCCCAGTTCGAAGCGTACACGGAGCCTCCCACCGGGAGGCTGTCGGTGTGGCCCTCCACGGCCGCGTCCCCCCGCCACTTTTCCAGGACGGCGGCCACTGCCGAGAGCGCGGCGCCGGATGACGTTTTTACGGACGACCGCCCGGGGTCGAAGAGAACGTTTTCTCCCATCGAAAGGACGATGCCGCGCCCTTCCCGCCGGACGGACAAGGAGCCCTGCATCCCGGCGGCCTCGACGATCCGGGCCGCCTCCTTCTGCATCTCGATCGCCTCCCGGGGAACCGGCACGATCCCTTCGATGACCGGTTTTCCCCCCGCCGATGAAGCAGGACCGAAGGCCGCGCGGGCCGACCCGGCGAATTCACGCAGCTTGGCGGAATCCACACGGCTGATCCCGTACATCACCGTAAAAAAGGCGAACAGCAGGGTGATGAAGTCCGCGTAGGAAACGACCCACCGGTCCACGTTGTCCCGATCTTCCTCCGGGTATCGCCGCATCACTTCCGCCCCTTCGTGAAGGCCTTGAGCTTCTCGCCGAGATAATAAGGGTTCACTCCCGACTGGATGCCGGATACCCCTTCGAGGATCATTTCCCGAAGCCACAGCTCGTCGTTGATCCGGTGGTTGAGCTTCTTCGACAGCGGAAGCAGGATGAGGTTCGCGGAGCCCACGCCGTAGATCGTCGCCACGAAGGCTACGGCTATGCCGGCGCCGAGCTTCGACGGGTCGGACAGGTTCTCCATGACGTGGATGAGCCCAAGGACGGCCCCAAGTATCCCGATGGTCGGTGCAAATCCGCCTGCTGTCTCATAAACCTTCGCGACGCGCCGCATTTCGCCCTCGTACGTGGCGTTCTCGCGCTCCATCGTCTCCCGGAGCATTTTCGGACTCATCCCGTCGATCGAAAGACGGAGAGCACGCCGGAAGAAGTCGTCCTGTACGGTTTGCACTTCCTTCTCGAGCGTCATGAGTCCCTGCCTCCTCCCGATTTCGGAGAAAGCGACGATCCGCCGTATCAACGCGTCCGGATCGTCGGATGGAGCGGAACGGAAGACAATCCGCAGCGATGCGACGGCCCGTCGCACGTCGGACAGCGGGAAGCTGAGGAGGGTGGCGCCCGCCGTCCCGCCCAGGACGATTGCGGCGGCCGTCCCCTCGACGATCGAACCGGGGGCCCCTCCTTCGATGAGGTTTCCCCCGACGATCGCGGCGACGCCGAGGAGGATTCCTATGACGCTCGACCGGTCCACGTATACCCTAATCCCGCGCCTTTCGGATGATGTCCCTCTGGCGCACGAGGGCGTACTGGATGATCTCGTCCCGAAGTTCGTCGCTCATGTCGCCGAATTGCATCGCGATGTCCTTCTCCCCGTTCCCGGCATCCTCGAGCCTCACGATGCTGCCGTATAGGAGCAGGCCGACCGGCGGACGGGAGGGAAGCAGCATCTTTATCTCCAGCTCGTCCCCGATTTCGAATCGATCCTTCGTCTGGAACCGGATTCCCGTCGCGCTTATGTTCACGCGCTTCTTTTCCGCCTCCAGGAACCCCTCGGTTCGCATGTCGAGCCGTTCGAGTATCATCGCGAGCATCGACTGGATGTTGGCGAGCGCCTGCCACACGCGCGGATTCACGTCCGGGCCCGGCGGATCCGGCTCGAGCGGGCCGGCGGCGGAAAACGGAAAGGAACGCGAAGCGCCAAGGGGTTCGTCCCCCGAGAGCTTCCGGGCAACGAAGGGAACCACGTCGTCCACGCGGAAGTACTCGCGGCTGTTCGACCAGGTCTGCCGCAGCGTTACGGTGTCGTCGCCCAAGGTCGTCACCTCCCCGAAGTATTGGCGCTCCCCTGAGGAGATCACCAGGCGCTGGCCCGCCGATAGCCCCTGTCGCGCGTCCACTCCGAGCGTTATGGTTTCGCCGTCGGCGGAAACCACCGTCGCCTGGTGCTGGACGACCTCGGGAAGCGTTTTGTAGAAGACCTTTTCACCCGAACTAAGGCTCATTGGGGAATCTCCTTCCCGATCGAGGTTGCGAGGAACGCCCGCACGACTTCCGGGTCGAACTGCGTGCCGGAGCATCGCTTGAGCTCCTCGACCGCGAAGTCACGCGTGCGCGCCGTCCGGTATGGCCGGTTGGACGTCATTGCGTCGAAGGAATCCGCGGCGGCAAGGATTCTCGCGACGGTCGGTATCTCCTCACCCGAGGCGGCGTCCGGATATCCGCTGCCGTTGAAGTGCTCATGGTGGTGGCGGATCAGCACCCTTTCCCGGTCGAAGAATTTGATCGGCTTCACGATCTCGTCGCCTATGACCGCGTGCTGCCGGATCTCCTCGAACTCGGCTTCCGTCAGCCTGCCCGGCTTGAGGAGCACCGTATCCCGAACGCCGATCTTCCCGATGTCGTGGAGATAACCGCCGAACCGGATCGTATCGATGTCCTCGGTTCCCATCCCCATCACTTCCGCGATCCGGACGGAATATTTCGTGACCCTCTCGGAGTGCGCCTTCGTGTAGAAATCCCGGGCCTCGATCGTCGCGATGAGAGACTTGAGCGAATCGACGAGGTTGTTGAAGAACACCTGGTAGAGGGCGTTGTTCTCGATCTTCGATGCGACTTTTTTCACGAAATCGATCGCGAGGTAGATCTCCTCTTCGGCGAACGCCGTTCCGTCTGCCTTGTTCGAAATGCTTAGGATCCCGAACACCTTGTTTCCCGCCAGCAGCGGAATCGCGAGGAACTGCGTGCGCAGGACCCCGCCGTTGTACGGGCCGGGCTCCCCCACGTCGCCGATGCGGTACTGCTTGTCCTCCACGACGCGCTCGAAGAGCGTTCCCGATATCGGATAGTCTCCCCTGGACACTCCGATGCCGGACTTCACCCGGAGCTTGCCGTCGTCGAGGATGCCGAACGACACCTCGCTCACTGCGAGGAATTTCGCCGCCAGCTCGGCGACCTGGGAGTAGATTTCCTTGTTCTCGTGGCACCGGTCGATTTCGGCGCTCACCCTGTGAAGGGCCACGATCTCCTGCAGCCTCTTGAAGAGCTCCGCGTTCAGGACCTTGAGGGATTCTCCGGAGCCGTGCGCCGAGGCAAGACGCCCCGAAAGCTTCTGCTCTCCGAGGATGCGTTCCGTGGTGGCGACGATCTTGTCGACCTTGAACGGCTTGGTGATGAAGTCGCACGCCCCCTGTCGCATCGCGTGAACGGCGACCTCCATCGAGGAGACCCCGGTGATGACGACGACGGGCGTGGCGGGAACGATCTCCCGGGCCTTTTTGAGGAATTCCATCCCGTTCAGGCGCGGCATGGCGAGATCGGTGAAGATCACGTCGTACGACCCTTTGCGAACCTTGGCAAGCCCGTCGAGGCCGTCGACCGCGATATCGGTTTCGTAGCCGCCGACGCCGGACAGGATCTGGGAAAGCAGATCCCTGACCCCGGGATCGTCGTCGACGATCAATACCTTCCCCCTGCCTCCCGCTTCCAGCATCGATTTCACCCGTTCCCTTTTTCGGAGTACACCCCCCTGCTTTTTCGGCAGAACGGGCCGAAAACCTTAGCGGTTTTTTTATTGCGGGCGGATGAAAGGATGCTGTCGCCGCGGGAATTCCGGGGCAGTGAAAAGGGAAGAAACTACTCTCCGCTCCGGATGCGGGCGAGGACCGCGCTCTGGGCTTCTTCGAGGATTTTCTGGCGCTTCGCCTCGGCCGAAATGGTGACGACGTCCTTCAGGTCCGTGGAATCGCTTTCCGGAACCTGCGGCCGTGTCTTGAGAACCCTGTGGTACAGGCTGGTGACTTCACCGAGCTGGAAGGGGAATACTGTCAACCGCCCGACCTCCGTGTTAGGCAGTGGTCATGACGCTGGTGGTCATGACGCTTACGCTCCTGCCTGCTACTTATCGGTCGAAGCCGGGAAAACTATAGCCCGCAGTAATCATTAATATTTTTCCGCAGGATTCAGGCGGCGGCGAGCAGCTCCCGGACCCTTGTAAGGTCCTTCTCCCCTTCCGCGAGGAGGGGGGAAATTTCGTACTGGATAAGGTCGGCCAGCGTAATCCAGTCCTTCCCCTCGAACGCGGTCAACATTTCGCGGAAAAGATCGACGGACTTTTCCCAGGAAGCGAACGCATCGGCCGGGACGCTCCGGGTCTTTAGAACGGATGTGCCGTTCCTGATTTCCCGCACGAGGTCGAAGAGATCCCCCAGGTTGGAAATGCACGACGAAAGCGCGGTGAAAGTGTCGGCGTCGTCACCGACCCGGAGGAGCTTCGAGCAGGCGACAAGCCGCTTGTCGATCTCCCCCACGGTCCCAAGCGCTCCGTCCACACCCTCAACGAGCTTTTCGAGGAGTTCCCCCTGCCTCGGATCGTCGATTCCCATTACAGCCCTCCTTCCCCGGCGCGGATTTTTTCAAGTATTGCACGATGCGATAGGAGCGATCACCCGCTTTTCGACGAGGCCCCCGATCGCTTCGGCGATCATCGCATAGTGGTTTTTCAGGTCGGAGTACAGGCGGAGCGCGGATTCAGCCAGGACCGCCAGCTCCTTCCCTTCCAGGGCCTCCTTTCCGAAGCGGAAGAGCGTCACCGGAGGCATCAGGTGGGGATGCGTGCGGCCGAGTGTTTCGATCTCCCGGTCGACGGCGGGCACGTCCTCCCATGTCCGCCGGATCCATTCGGCATCCGGTGCCGGCCGTACGGCTTCCCTCGCTATGAGAGATACCCTCGTAAGCGCTTCCCCGGCGAGCGCCTCCATATTGCGCGCTATCTCGAGATCGTCGCGGAGCGCCCCCCGCAAGGTATCCAGAGCCTCGTCTCCGTGCCACGCGGCGATCTTCGACACGAGCCCCTCGCCGGCCTGACCGGCGGAGGCCCCGCCGCCTCCGCCCAGGATCCGTTGCCATGTTTCGCGATAGAGGTACACGTAGAACGTTTCCCGGGTCAGAGGACGCCTGATCAACGGAGTGTAATCCGCGAGGCCGTCCTCCGGGAAGCCGGAGCGGTAGACCCGCACCCCCCGCCACAACGGTCCGTCTTCGATCGATTCCACGCCCCCCTCGCGAAGTATCCGCCTCGCAAGATCGAACACGCTTTCGGACGTGACCATTTCCTTGCAACGAGGGTTTTTGCATTCCACGTGAAACCCGCACGGCCCGCAAGGGACGTCCGCCTCGATCACGTAGTGCCCTTCTCCGTAAGGGCCTGTTTCGCGGAAACAGACGTGGCCGAGCGATATGTCAAGGGCGCGGGTTCCGACCGCGGTGGCGATATGCAGGGGACCCGTGTCGTTGCTGACGAACAACGCGCACCGTTCCAGCAGCGCCGCGACTCCCCGCAGGTCCGTCTTCCCGATGAGGTTTACCGCCTTCGTCGCCGAAAGGGACTCGAACTCCCTGCCGAGCTGTTCCTCGGATTTCGATCCGGTAAGCAGGATTCGGGCGCCGAGCGACTCAGCGAGCCGATCCGCCAATCCTGCGAAGGACGCCGCGGGCCATGTCTTCAAGCGATGGCTCGCGCCGAGCTGGAAGCCGATGACCGGATCGTCATCGCCGATGCCGTATCCCCCGAGGACAGCCTTGCACTTCAGTCTCTCTTCATCCGAAACGTTCAGGTGCAACCCCTTCCGCGAGGTCGAAACGCCCCCCGCCTTGACGAACATGTCGCACAGGTGGAAGGGATTGTAGTTCCGGGATGGAATAACGCTCATGAAGTACCACTGCCATGGATACCGGATGATCCTGCATCCTTCCGAGTCCGCGGTCACGCCCCGCACCTCCCGTGCGTTGAACAGGGACGTGAGGACCGCCCCCTCCCCCGACGCCGTGAAATTGATCGCGAGATCGTACTCCGTGTCGTTCACCTCGTCGATGAAGGTTTCCAGGGCACGGTACCCCTCAACCACGGAATGTTCCTCGTCGCAAACAAGCTTCCGCAGCCCCATCTTGTCGAACACGACGATACGGTCGGCGAACGGTATGTCCTTGCAGATCTCCGCGAAAACGGCGTTGGCAAGGAGGGTGATGCGCGCCCCCGGATATGCATCCTTGATTCCCGCCATGACGGGCGTCGTCTGGATGAGGTCCCCCATCCGCGTAAGGTTGACGACGAGGATTTCCTTTCCGCCGGCCGCGCTCATGCCCTGATCTCGTTCAACGCCAGGAAGATCCTTTCGACACGGGAGAGCTCTCCGTGGCCGGACCGGATTTCCCCGATGATATCGGGGAGCTTAAGGCTCCGGGCATCGGCGAACCGCGCGAGGTAACGCCCGAGTTCCGTTTCCGGCCCCGCTTCTTCGATCAGGCGTTCCGGATCCTCCCTGTCCCTTTTTTCCCTCCACGGGGGCACGAACCCGTTCCGGACCATGAAGCCGATCATTTCTTCCATACGCTGCTCGTAGGTGTGGTCCCTCAGGACCCTTTGCCGGCCCTTGCAGGCGACCGCTTCCCGCTCATCCGGGTGCGCAAGGTAATGCGCGATCTTCCCGCGAAGGTCTTCGAGAGCGTCGAAGCATACGATCTCCTCGCCTATATCGAAAAAGCCGGGCAGGCCGGACCGGAAATCCACGAGCTGGAATCCCCCGCATGCCGCGATCTCGAAAGTGCGCGGGTTCACGAAATCGCCGTCCGGATTCACCCCTTCGTGATAGCTCGAAGAGTGAAGGTTGATGTTGATCCTGGCGGCGTTGAAAATCCTTACTATCTCCTCCGTGCCGATGCGGGCGCCGTTCCGCTGCAGGAATCCTTGCAGGGCCGGGCAGGAATCCCACTCGTTTCCCCAGATCCTGAAGTCGAAATCGGTAAGGCCTTCGAAAAGCTTTCGCCGGTTGTAGTACCCCGCGCCGACGAAGGAAACGTCGCCGCCGAACTCCCGCTCCTCGTCGGCCGACAATTCCATCTTCCTGTGGATATCGGGAGACGCGGCAAGCGGAAGGAAAGCCGCCTTTACCGCACCCGCTTCCCGCAGGGAGCCGAGAAACGCGCCGTTCTGGATCGCGAAGAAGTAGTTGTAGGAGGAGGCCATGGCCCGCCAGTACTCCATGTGGCGGAAATCCTCCACGAACCAGAAGGCGGTGGCGATTCCCTGCTCCCGAAGCCTCGCGAGGACCGTCTCGGTCAGCGGGGCCTGCGCGAGCGCCAACACGAGGTCGGGACGGAACTGGACGATCCTCGCCAATACCGCTTCTGATGCGAAATCGCCGAACTTCATCCTGAGAATGTCGCGGTGCGTCCGGCTCTCCGTCACCTTGTCGATCGAAAGAAACGCATTCGCGTAAGGGCTGTTGTCGATGTACTCCACCTCGTGCCCGAGTCTTCCGAGGGCTTCGGCGCAATACCCCGCTATCGGAAGCGATCCTCCGTAGAACGGCCCTACCACGGCGATCCGAAGCCCTCTCGCTACCGCACGAAGCACGTCCAGGCGGGCGAGCGCTTCGGAAAAGGGGGCCGGTGACGACCGGACAGAAGGTATGTGCTGCAGCACGAGGGATCTCTTGCGGAGCGAAAGTCCGTCGGGCGCTTCGACGATCCGGACGCGCGAAAGAATCGCGGAGAGGTCGGATGCCCTCAACGCGGCTCGCAGGATTTCGATCCTCGGCTCGAAGACCGTTACGGGCTTGTCCGTGGTGCGCGACAATTCCGCCACGTGATATCCCAACCCGAACCCGAGCACGACGAGCTCCGCCGCCCTGTCGATCTCCCCCCGGTTGTGCTCGACCCACTCCTTCGCCTCGCGTATCGGGTCGTAGAGGCTGTGGAGGGCGACTCCGCCCGCCCTGGCGGACGGAGGACCAGTTTTCGACGGCACGAGCGGAATGTCCCCGCTTCGTCCCGCGCCGGCGACGAGTTCCGCAAGCCGCCCATCCGCGGCCTTCAAATATTCGAGGTTTTTCCCGAAGACCATCCGTCACGCCCCACCGGGCAAGGCCCGCTCGAAGGCCGCCTTGCGCGCCAGGGCATCTTCCCGTCCCGGTTCGAACAGAAGGATCTTTTCAAGGTCCGCGAACGCCTCGTCGCGACGGCCGAGCCTGACGCAGATATCCGAATGCCGGAGGAGGGCTTCCGCGTCGAGAGGGTGGGCTTCGAGAAACATTTCAAGGGCCGACCGGGCCGATTCGAGATCCCCCGATTCGAGAGCGGTCTCCAACTCCCGCCTTTCCTTATGGAAATAATCTCTTTCCTCCATCCCTTCCACGTGGATTTGCGCGGATCCCCGGATGAAACCTGCCGAATGCGAATCGGCAAGTGAAGGAGCGACGCGACCCGGCACGATGTCGTCGGGCACCGACACGCCCGGAGATCCCGCATCGAGCACGCGCTTCCAGTTTGAGATGAACGATTCGATGGGAAAGCGGTCGGCGACCGTTTCCCGGGCTTTTTGACCGAGAGTTCCGGCAAGGCCCCGATCCGAGAACAGGTCCTCTACCCGCGCTCTCAATTCCCGTTCGTCCGCCGACACATACCCGTTGGCCCCGTTTTCGATCGGGGAAGACGGGTTCTCCGCAGACACGACGGGCATCCCGGTCGCCATCGCCTCGAGCATCGCAAGGTTGTAGCCGTCCTCGAACGGCGCCTGCGTCGTGTTCACGTAAACACGGTGGCTCCGCATGTATCCCCTGCAATCATCCCAGTCCTTCGGGACGAACGATCCCGCCACCGTCGGATTCAGGCCGAGGACCGTTGCCGGAAGCCCCGATAACGCTTTTTCCTGGATGGAGAACCCCGACGCCGGATCCGCTTCTTTCAGGAAATTGCCGATTCTCAAAACTTTCCTCTCGGAGCCTGTGTACCCGCCATATTCTGCGAGATCGATCCCCGGAAGGATGATCTCCCCGTCCAGCCCCCAACTCTCCTTTTTCAGGCGGGAAATGAAAATCGGCGTGACGTTCGGCGAAAGCGTCACCAACCGCCGCACTTTATCGTGGAAAGCGGTTTTCAGATCGCGACCGGCCTCGCCCGCCCGCACCTCCACGGTGGTGTGGAACAAAATCGCTTTCGGCAAATCGGACTCCAGCACGAACATCAGATCGAAAACGTTATGCGCAACGATGCGGTCGTACCCCCCTGCCGCCAGTCGCGACAAGGCGGCGGCTTCATCGATAAGCCGGCAGTTTCGCGGGACGGGCCGAAACTCGCGTATCCATCCGAACCTTCCCCCTTTCGTCACCTGGACGACGTCGAACTCGTACCCCGTCTTCGCGAGGAGATGGATGTAACTTTCATGCCAGTTGAATGTGAGTATCCTCGGTACCATCTATTTACCCTATAGCCCGCAAGGCATCGATGATCGTCCGGATGCGGTGCCGATATGTATGTTCCGCCAGCACTCGCCGCCGTCCCCGCCCGGCAATGTCTTTTCGCGCCGCATCGTTACGGAGATAGAACTTCGCCAGATCCGCGATTTCCCCGCGGTCACGGTAGGCAACGACTTCTTTCCCTTCTTCGAAAAGATTTCCGATCGATTCCTGGCGGTCGGTGAGGAGAAACGCGCCGCAGGCCGGCACATCGAAGACCCTCTGGTTTGCAGCAGTCCCCATCTGCACATTCGTGGCGTTGAAATTGACTGCGCAGGCGTTGTAGAAGAGCGGAGTCTCCCCGTAGTAGTTCATGGGAGGACCTGTCCGGAAGCCGCCGTTCAGAAGCTTCTTCCACCCTGCATCTCCCCTTATGACCGCATCGAGACCCTCCAGTTCCCGCACGCACGAAAGCCGGTAGAGAAGCGTCGCCCGCCAAAGGACCGCCGCCTCGACGTCGGCCCGCTCCGATTCGGCGAGGGACTCGAATGACCCGTATTCACCGGGCTCCATGGCCTCAACGGCGATTTGCCGGAACGAGCATCCCCTCGAGTAGCAGAGCCGCCGAGCCGTCCGCTCCACCGCGGCGTGGAGATGCGCAGGCACCTTCCGGAGCCGGTCCCGCGCCGGAACGACCATCGAATTCCCGACGAACCCGATATCGGCTCCGAACTTTTTTCTTTCGGACGCAGACACCCTTCTCGGCATGAATACCGTTTCGTCCGCGGCCAGCGGAAGCCGGTAGACATGCTTGAAGCCGAGGGATCTCATATCCTCGGCGTAGGCTTCATCCCATAGAAATACATGGCTTAGCGGCGATACGTTCTTATCAAAGGCCTTGACCGTGAGATTGGGGCTGTCAACGTACCAGATCGCGGCCGGCAACTCTATCGCCTGGAACAGGTTCGCGAGTATCCCTTCCTCGTCGAAGCCCAGGTGATTTACGGTAAGGACGAAGTCCGGCCTGTGCGCGGCGACGGTTTCTATGGCTCGATGCAGGATGTCGCCGCAGCTCTCTCCCTTTTTTCCGGGCACCCGCACGACATCGTGCCCGAGGGCCTTGACGGCCCGCGCGATCTCCTCGGTGAGGAAGTAGCCGAAGTCGAAAAGGGCTACCGTCAGGGCCTCGCTCCTGAACTTTCGATAACGGAGCCTGTCCCAGAGCCGGAAGGATACCGTCCGGTCGAGCGCCTTCCGTATCGGGCCGTAATAATCGGGGAACGCGCTCACGGCGGGAAGGAACGCAAATACGGCGAGCGGCGGCAATCCGGTTTCCAGATGATGTTTCGAGATTTCCGCGACGGCTTCGGAGGGGGAGGCCCCCACGATGAGCCTGATGCGGTCCGCCGGATCGGCGGCTTTTCCGTACGTCATGCAGAAATCGCGGATTTCCGGCATCCCCTCGACGACCACGATGTCTGCTTCCGGATAACGTCGCCGAAGCTCCGCCACGTGATACCCGAGCCCGAGACCCAGGACCACGATGATACCCTTGCCGTCGAAAAGGAAGGCATCTACGATTTCCAGCGCTTCGCCTTCGGGATCGTAAATGCTGTGGAGACGCTTCAGTGAACCGTCAACACTCTGGACGCTGACCGTGTATGCGGCAGTTTTCGATGCCTCGATCGATATCAACGGCACTATCGATGCCTTTCCCGGATCGCCGAACCGCCATGATCCCCGATAATATCCAGCCTCTCGGGTACCCAAGCAAAACCCTTGCCATGCAACAGATGAAACTTCTCGTTATAAATTCGTAAAGATGTTAACCAGTTGTCGGGCCTGTTCCCCGATTGCCCGATTTGAACTCTTCGAATCCACCGCCAAATAATGCGGTGCGTCAAACTTTTGAATTTTCTCACCGCTTCATGGCGCCATAATTTGGTTTCAAAGGTTCACCCTGTTTTTTGTTCTTCCGACAATAAATACTTGTTTATGGATTTACAGTGCCCCCTTTGAACGACAAACATTTCATTGAAATACTTTCGTTTTTCTCCTTTTACACAAACATGAAATGTCTTTCCCGCTGTCGGCGATGTCAATCTCATCCACTGCGATGGTTGATGAGATTTCCATGCATTTTGAGTGGCATGAGACTTGCTCGAAAAATTTTTGCATGTCGATTTGACGTTGCGAAATGGATTCACCCAGGCGTGCATGCAATTAGGAGGCGGGAGCATAAACGATGAAAATTTCCGTTTCCATGATCGCCATGAACGAAGAGAAGCACATCGGAAGGGCTCTGAGCTCTTGCTCCTTCGCGGACGAGATCGTCGTTGTGGACGGCGGAAGCACCGACCGAACCCTGGAAATCCTGAAATCCGACCCGAGGGTCGTCCTGGTGGAACATCCATGGGAAGGACATTTCGGGAACCAGCGGCAGATTTCCCTCGATCGCTGCAGCGGAGACTGGGTGATCCGCCTGGATTCGGACGAGGCATACTCGGAGGAGTTCGAAAGGAAGATAAGGGGCGTGCTGTCTTCCGCGGAACCAGGTATAGCGGGATTCACCATACGACAATGCAACCTGGTCGGCAACGAACTGTACTATTCCAGGGCGGCCGACAATTTCGAATGGACCCCTAGGATCTGGAGAAACCTGCCGGGGGTAAAGTGGATAAGGCATGTGCACGAATACCTGACGGGCATCGACGGAAGGGTCGAAAAGCTCGATCTGTACATCGTCCACTACGGGTTCCTGGACAAGAAACGTTATTGGCGCAAAGGAGAAAATTATTCCGGAATCGAAGGAAGCGGGTACGCAAGACCGGAGGAGCTTGTTTACAGGGAATATGACGTTTATCCAAGACCCCTCTCGTCACGGGTAAATCCGCGCGTTCCTCCATATCCGGTTCGGGCGTCTTCCGGCCTGCCGCGAGTAGCGGTTATAAGGCCTGCCGGATTCGATCCGGCGGAAATGGCGTGTTTGCTCGCGTTAAGCGACACTTTCGAATTCACCGGTTATACCCTTCTCTCCGCGGATACAAGCGCATCGCAAACTGAAATGCCGATCGAACGGCTTCCGCAACTCGAGGATTCCACCGACTACCTGGTGGGGCTGGAGGCGGAACTGATCGACAAGGACATCGTATTCACCGAATACCTGTCCAGCGTTTCCACGCTTCAGGCCGTTGTAGCGAAGCTCAAATTCGGGAACAGGGTAGTAGCGCTATCCGCGGAAACCGATCTTGTTCCGACCGGGAAAGCGGAATATATCGACAAGGTGAAAAGGCTTTCACTGCCGGAGGTGGACGCATACGTCGCCGTGTCGGATCGAGCGAGGGATTCGCTGCTCCGCGAGGGGATCTCCCCCGGGAAAATCCGCGTCGTGCCGATGAGAGAACAGTTCGATCCGCGGGAATCGGTTAATAATCTTGGGGATGTGTTTACGGAAGTCCTGTCACGAACGAATGTCCGGCGGCCCGGCCGGCAACCTGTGGACGCCTGCGTCCTGTGAAGGGAAACCGGATATGAGCACTCCGATTTCAGGCCGTGACGGAGATTTTCCCCGCCGTTCCGCGGGCGGCGGTGTTCCTGAAATATCGCTTTAATTTGTCGATCCCGTCCAGCTTCGCGGCAGTATCCGACATCGCAGCCCGGATCGCCTCGGAAATATCCCTGTCCACCGACAGGATTTCCCCGATGGCCTTGCGCCGGTTTTCGCGCGAACACACACGGCCACCGGCGCTTCCAACAGCCATTTTTCCGGCAGCCGGACGGACGGGGGACCCCCTTTCGAAGATGGAAATCCCCTCGACGATCACTCGCCGTTCCTCGGCCAATTCCATCGCCTCTTCGAGCTTCCCCTCCCCGAGGGCGGCCCGTTGCGCCCTCGCCAATTCGAGGAGATCCGCAAGAAGAGTGTCCGTGCCGCGGTTCATGCCTGGACGGCCATTCCGGCCTGGCGTGCCCTGTTCGGAGGAGGCGCATGCGCCGCGACCTGGATCCGTTCCATCTCTTTCCAGGCACCACGGAGGACCTCCAGAATATTTATGGCTTCGCCGAGCGCAGCCGCGTCGTTCTTCAGATTGGCCTGGAGAAGGCGGTCGAGTATGAAGTCGTAGAGACGGCGGAGGTTCCTGGCGATCTCTCCGCCTTCTTCCATGTTCAGCGAACTTGCCAGTTCGCCGACAATCGCGGTTGCCTTCCCTATATAAATGCCCTTGCCCGGAATGTCGCGCTCCTCCATTTTCATCCGCGCGATTTTCAGGAAATTCATCGCACCGTCGAAGAGAAGGGAAACGACCCTCACGTTGTCCGAAGTGTCGATCGTCGCCTTCCGGTAGGCATCGTACTGCTGCATGTCTCTCTCCCTTCCCCCTTTTATCCTGCTATAAACGTTTTGATTCTTCCGCCGCTATTCGACGGACAGACTGCTGAGAAACGCCGTCTGCGAGGTGAGCGTGCTTAGGAGCGCTTCAAGCCTCGCGAAGCGTGCCCTCAATTCTTCCTCTTCCTTTGTCAGGCGGGCTTCTATCTCCAGAATGTCGTCCGAAATCCCGGTCACAAGCGTGCCGAGACCTTTGGTTCGGTAAGTGATGGATCCGGTGATCGTATCCGTCACCTCGTCCGCGTAGTCGTAGATTTCGGCCGCCAGCCCGCCGTCGGCGTTGAACAGGTCCGAAACCCCGGCCAGTTCCGTCGTCAGCTTGTCGTTCAGCACGGTGGAGTCGACTGTCAGCTTCCCGTCCGTGCCGGTTTCGATGCCGATCTGCGCCAGCACCCGCAAGCCCTCCGGAAGCCCGGACACGCGGGTCCCCACGATCCTTTGCAGGCCGGTTACGATGTCACGCGCAGTCGATTCCCCTGTGAGGGAACCGCCTTTCCGCGTATTCGTGTCGTAATAGGCGTTGGTGGATACGAGTGAGACGACGTCGTTGTAGGCGGCGACCAGCGCGTCGATCTTTTCCCGTATGACGTCGGTATCGTTCGTCACCGACAGGGTGGCGGTCCCTCCCTTTTTCAGTGAGATCGTGACGCCGGCGATCGCGTCCTCGACCGTGTTGGAGCTCCGCGTCATGGAAAACGTGTCGATGCTGAATGCGGCGTCCTGGGCCGCCTGCAGCGTCGTCCCGCCGGACACGGGCCCGCTCGGCAGCCCGAGCGTACTGACGTTCTCGGTGACGACGATGCCGTTGGATGCCCCCGATTCCTTGCTCGTCAGGACGAGCCGGTACCCGCTCCCGTCGTAAATGATGCTCGCCTCCGCGTCACCGTCCTCCGCATTTATGGCATCCCGCAGATTTTCAAGGGTCGTTTCCGTTGAAACCACGACGGTCGTGGCCGCCCCTCCACCGACCGTGAAACTGAAATTACCGGTGGCGGAGCTGACGACGGTCGTCTCCGCCGCAACGGGGGAGGAAGCGATCCGGTGAGCCTGCGCGAGAGTGGTCACACTGATCGAATAATTGCCCACGGCGGCGGAACTGGCGGCCGTGGAAGTGAAAACGGCATCGTCGCTCGACGAGGCGTTCTTCGCATAGAAACTCGACGCGGTCCTCAGCGCGTTCGCGGCGGTCTTCAGCGCGGCCAGCTTGGAGGAGAGCTCACCGTAGACGCTGATCTTCTTGTTATAATCCGCCTTCTTGGATTCCAGACGAGTGATCGGCTGCCGCTCGAGCTTCATGATCTGTTCGATCATGGAGTTGTAGTCGATCCCGGACGACAGTCCGCCGACCGAAAACGTGGCCACCTATACCTCCCGATCCACGGCGAGGCCGCGCTGCTCGCGGGCCATCTGATCCAACCGTTCCTTGATGCGCTTTGCGCTCGCGACTGTCTCGGCAAACGGGATCTGTCGAACCACTTCGCCGCTCTCCTTGTCCACGACTTTGACTACTACCATGTTCACGTCGCTCGCGATCTCGATGCGAAGCTCCCGTTCCGGAAGAGGATTGATTTTCAGGGCCTCCCGCACGATCTTCCTGACCTCGCCTTCTTCCGGAGCTTCTTTCGCCGCCTCTTTCAAGGCGGGAGACGGAGCATGGTCTTCCCGGGCGGGGGCGGGGGGGGCGACTCCTCCCGGATTTCCCGGCGTCGATATCGGCGATCCGATGTCGTTTTTCACGTCCATAACGATTCCCTGAATCTTGCGGGGAGGGGGCTTTTACCCCCTCCCCCGTTTAACCTTACGTTTACTTCAAGAGTTGAAGAGCCGCCTGCGGCAACACGTTGGCCTGTGCGACCATCGCGGTGGCCGCCTGGACGAGGATCTGGTTCCTCGTGAACTGTGACGTCTCGAATGCGAAGTCGGCATCCCGGATCGCCGATTCCGCGGCTCCGAGGTTCTCCGCCGCGACGCGCAGGTTCGCGATCGTCGATTCGAGCCGGTTCATTACGGCGCCGAGTGTGCCGCGCCGCGTGGCCACGGTGTTGATGGCGGAGTCGATCTGCGCCAGCGCGGATTGCGCGTTGCCCACGATCGAAATATTCCCGAACGTGCCCGTCAGGCCGAGGGTCGACGAACCCGTCACGCCGATCCCCGAGAAGAACGCGATCCGGTCGTTTGCGCTGTTCTGGAACCCGACCTGCAAGCTCACGCCGGTGGCGCTGGAATCCCCGTTCAGGAGTTTCACGCCGTTGAACTCGGTGGTCAACGCGATCCGGTCGATTTCCTGGATCATCTGGGTGTATTCGTTGTCGAGTGCCGTACGGTCCTGGACGGTGCCGTTCGCAGCCTGCTCTGCAAGCTCGCGCATACGGGAAAGGATGTTTCCGATTTCCACGAGCCCGCCTTCAGTCGTCTGCGCCAGGGAAACGCCGTCCTGGGAATTCCTGATCGCTACCGAGATGCTCTTGACCTGCGCGCGCAACTTTTCCGACACCGCCAGGCCGGAGGCGTCGTCCTTGGCGCTGTTGATCCGGAGGCCGGACGAAAGCCGCTGGACTGAGGTTGAAAGCAGCGAGGTGTTTGCTACGAGGTTTTTCTGGGCGCTCAAGGACGCGATATTCGTGTTGATTACAAGAGCCATGTCATTTCCTCCATGAAATGAGTTCGGGCATCCTTGCCCGGTTTATTTTTCGAGGCCGCGGCCGTTTCGACCGGCGCGATATTCGGCTGTTTTGCCGGCTGCCAAACCGGCGTGGTTTCCGCACCCTCCTTTCCAGCCGTTTCCTCGCTCGACCCCTGTAACAGTTATCGGTCGAACACCGGCAACCTTTAGTTATGGCGATCGTCGGCAGTCCCCCGTCCGCCTGCCATTCCGAACGTCAACATACTGACGTCCAGGAAATCTTCTTGTCATACTATTACACTGTAACCGGTCGAATAATAAGGGATTAGCGATAGGCATGCACCTTGCTTGCAAGATGATTGTCCGTGGTACGGCAACGATATGGAGGAGAACCAGGTGAAAATCCGCGTCGAGTCGACCGATATCGAGGGCGTCTTTTTCGTCCATCCGGAGCTATTTCGCGATTCGCGTGGATTTTTCCTCGAATCCTTCCGGGAGGACGTCTGGGCGGCGGAAAAACTGCCGACCCGATTTGTCCAGCTCAATCATTCGGGGTCGGTGAAAAACGTGGTGCGCGGTCTTCATTTCCAATGGGACCCTCCGATGGGCAAACTCATGCGCGTGACCGCCGGATCGGCCTTCCTCGTGGCGGTGGATATCAGAAAGGATTCTCCCACGCTGGGCAAGTGGGTGGGACGTGAACTCCACTATCAAGAACCGGTCCTGTTCTGGGCGCCCGCCGGATGCGCCCGCGGCTTCGCCGTCACATCGGACTTCGCCGAAGTCCAGTATCTATGCACCGGCACGTATAACGGCAACACGGAATCGAACGTCCTCTGGAACGATCCTCGAATAGGAATCGAGTGGCCCGTATCGGACCCGATCGTATCCGAAAGGGACCAGAGAGCGAAAACACTCGATGAATGGCTTTCCGATCCCTTGTCCGACGTCTTCCGGACCGAGCGGATATAGTCGATGCGCGTCCTTGTCATCGGAGCCGAGGGACAGCTTGGCAAAGATGTCTTGGCCGAGCTCGGCCCCCTCGTCGCTGACGCGCCTCCTCACGCCGATCTCGATATCACCGACGAAACCCGGGTGAGCGAAAGAATCTCCCGGATCAAACCCGACGTCGTTATAAACCTGTCGGCGTTCCATGACGTGCCCACTTGCGAAAAGCGCCCGCACACGGCCTTCGAGGTCAACACGCTGGGCCCCCGTTACGTCGCCCGCGCCTGCCGGGCGAACGGGGCCGGTTTTTTCCATATCAGCACCGATTATGTGTTCGACGGACGCAAGGGGGAACCGTACGAGGAAGACGACCTGACCGGGCCGATGATGATATACGGCGCCACGAAACTGGCGGGCGAATATCTGGCGCTGGCCGAGTGGGAACAGACGTACATCCTGCGAACGACGGGCCTGTTCGGGAGCAACCCGTGCCGGGCGAAACCGGGCGGCCGGAACTTCGTCGAAACCATGCTTCATCTTGGGCGCACGCGAGGAAAAGTGGACGTCGTCTCCGATGTGTTCTGCTGCCCGACCTATTCGAAGGACCTGGCCCGCCAGCTTGCGACCTTGTCAACCGATCCCCCGGCGCCCGGCGTATACCACGTGGTCTCTCCCCCGGGTTGTTCGTGGATGGAGTTCGCACGAATGATCTTCTCCGCCGCCGGCCTCGAGGAGGTCAAGGTGACTCCCGTTTCGAGCGGCGCTTCCCCCGCGCTTTTCCGCCGGCCGGCGGACTCGCGTCTCGCGATCCGGAAAATCGGGAAGAGCGGCCGTTCCGTAATGCGGCCGTTGAAGGAAGCCATCGAAGATTACATGCGACGACGTGACTGACAGGAGGGGTTCATGAGCAGGAACGGAAGGTTCGTCCTTGTTACGGGCGGTGCCGGCTACATCGGATGCACGCTTGTCCCGCTGTTGCTGAAACGGGGATACAAGGTACGCGTATTCGACAAACTCCTTTTCGGCGCAGACGGCCTCGATGCCGTGGCGAAAGACGTCGAGATCGTCCAGGGTGACGTCGGCGATTTCGACGACGGGGTGCTGGAAGATATCGACAAGGTTATCCACCTGGCGGCGTTGAGCAACGACCCTACCGCGGAATTCGCGCCCGACGCCTGCCGCCTTATCAACGTCGAAGGAACCCGAAACGTGGCCGAGGGTTGCATTCGCCGAGGCGTCCGGCGTTTCGTTCTCGCGTCGAGTTGTTCCATCTATTACAGCCTCAACCCTTATGACGGAATGCTGAACGAGGAATCCGAAATCAGCCCGACGGCCCCTTACTCCGTTTCCAAGAAACTCGCCGAGGAACTCCTTCGCGATCTCGCGGGCCCGGAATTCTGCCCGGTGGCGCTCAGAAAGGGGACCGTCTTCGGCTTCTCTCCCCGCATGCGGTACGACCTGGTGGTCAACACCTTCTCTAAAACCGCCTGGGAGACCGGGCGACTGATCGTTTTCGGTGGCGGGGAAATGTGGCGTCCGCTGCTCGACATCAACGATGCCGCGGAAGCGTACATCAACGCATTGGAATTGCCCGAAGGCATAGTGCGCGGGAAAGCGTTCAACGTGCTTCACAAGAATTATCGGGTTCTGGAGCTCGCCCACTGGATCAAGTACGTGCTGAGAGACAAAAAGCAGATCGAAGTGGACGTCCGGTACATGGACGGGGTTCCTACACGCAGCTATCAAGTGTCGGGGAACCGGTTTCGTGAAACCTTCGGTTACACTCCTCCCCGCGGCATCACGCAGACCGTGCTGGACCTGTGGCAGCGCTTCGAACAGGGAAAAAACACCGATTTCTCGAACGCCGAGTATTACAACATCGTGTGGCTGAAAATGCTGACAACGATGCAGGAGAGAATTTCGAGGATGGGGCAGCTGCTTCCCGGTACGGGAGCGTAGCCGACAATGCCGAATCCATCGACGATTCCAGGTGCGGCCGACGAACCGCAAGAGCGGACCGAAAGGGATATGAAAGGCTCCCCCGCCATGGAATTCACCGGGGAACGATATGTCCCCGAAAAAGGTTGGGCGACAATCGCCTACGAACACCTGTCACGGTACCTGTTCGCTTCCGATTTCGCACGGGGAAAGCGGGTCCTGGACCTCGGCTCCGGCGAAGGTTACGGAGCGCACATTCTTTCGAAGGCGGCGGCTTCCGTCGTCGGGATCGATATCGAAGTGGAAGCCGTGCGGCACGCCCGGGACAAGTATGCGAACAAGTCCGGCAACCTTTCCTATGCGCCCGGATCCGCCACCCGGATTCCCTTCGAAGACGGGCGATTCGAGGTCGTCGTGTGCTTCGAGATGCTGGAGCATATCGACGAGCACGAAGCGATGATTAATGAAATCCGGCGGGTCTTGTGCGACGACGGGATCCTGATCGTATCGACCCCCGACAAGAAGGTGTACTCGGATCTCCCCGGCTACGCCAACGAATATCATGTGCGGGAACTTTACCTGGAGGAGTTCCGCACGCTCCTGTGCGGCCATTTTCCGCATGTCGCCTTCTTCGGCCAGAAGAATCTCACCGGAAACCTGATAGCGCGGCTGGACGAAGCCGGCTCCCAATCGATCGTAATCCGCAGGATACGCCGGGCCAACGAGCTGAACGAATTCGAGACCGTCGAACCCGACCCTTCAGACCGCATGTATTTCATCGCCGTCGGTTGCCGGTCCAAGGCCGTTTTCGATGCCTTTCCCGGACAACTGGTCGCCGATCGGGACGAGCGTATGGCCATGGAACCCGGCGAATTCGGCCATCGACGGCTTTTGGAAGCGGCAAAGGAAAAACACGACATTGAAGAACGGTTGAAGACCTCCTGGTCGTCCCGGCAGCAAGCGGACGACCTCGCACGGGAATTGATTCATGAAGTCGAACGACAACACGTCATCGAACAGGCGGGAGTGGAGCCCGAACAGCACGAATACGACCTGGTCATGCCGAACTTCAATTCGAAGGGGTTCGTGGAGAAATGCCTCGACTCCCTGCTCCGCACCACGGATCACCGGCACCGGATCATCATCGTCGACGATGCCAGCACAGATCCGGAAGTCGGGCCGATGCTCCGAGGATACGCCGAACGTTGGTCTCACATCCGATACATCCGGCTGAACGTGAACATGGGGTTCCCCGGCGCAGTCAATACCGGCATAGCGGCATCCGACCGCGATATCGTGGTCGTCAACTCCGATACGGAATTCACGCCCGGCTGGCTCGCCCGTATGGACCGCTGCAGGCGCAGCGATCCGCGCATCCACATCGTCTCTCCCCTCTCGAACAATGCGACGATCTGCTCGGTTCCGCAGATGAACATGAAAAACCTCCTGAAACCCGGAGTGACGGCGGACGACATGGCACGCCTGGTGGCCGGGACTTCGCTGCGCCGCTATCCGAAGGTCCCCACGGCCGTCGGTTTCTGCATGCTGGTAACACGAGAAGTGATCGACGACGTCGGCGTCATCGATATGGCTTTCGGGAGAGGTTACGGCGAGGAAGTCGACTGGTGCCAAAGGGCATGGGCAATGGGGTACCGGAGCGCGCTCTGCGACGACGCGTTCGTATTTCACCACGGAGAGGTGGGCCATTCCGAATTCCCCGAAAAACGGCGCCTTCAGGAAGAAAACGAGAAGATGGTCGGCCGCCGCTGGCCCAGGTACCACGAATCCGTCAAGATCTACTGCCTTTTGAATCCCCTTCGCTACCAGCATCAGCGGCTCGCCGCCCAACTTCGTCAACGACGTGAAACGGGTAAACTTCGCGTCCTTCATGTTGTCCACAGTTTCGAACCGAAAGCGGGGACGGAATTGCATACGAGGCGGATCATCGAAGAGAACGCGGGACGCATCGAATGTTCCGTTCTCTACCCTCGCATCATGGAACCGTGGTACGACGCATTGACGGAAGAGGAAGAGGGGGGCGTCTTCAAGATCAAGATGAACCTGAACATGGTTCCTATCGAAAACACCCTGAAAGGTTCGGCCGTCTCCCTGCGTTCCCGCATGGTGGAGAGATTTTTTTCCGAGACGGTGCTCGGCTCCCGAGCGGACATCGTCCACTTCCAGCACCTCCAGAACTTCGGTTCATTCCAATTGCCGCAGATAGCAAGGGCTCTTCATCGCCAGGTCGTCATGACACTCCATGATTATTTCCTGCTGTGCCCCGACTGGAACATGACGCTGCCGGACGGCCCGTATTGCGGCAAGGCACGGGCGGAGAACGAGCCGGATTGCATCCGCTGCCTGGCCTCCAGGCACAAGGCAATCCGGCCGGACCTCCCGTTCGATTTCGGCCGATTTATCGAAGAGAGAAACCATCTGGTTCGCGAAGCGCTGGAAGCGTGCGACGTGCTGATCGCGCCGTCGGATTTCGTCAAGAAGCAGTTCGTACGCGCACACGGAGAGGAAGTCGGGGGCAAGATCCGGGTCATCCCTCACGGCACCGAACCGTATCCCTTCGACGCTACGTACAAACCGGGGAAGCGCCTGCGCGTCGCATTCGTCGGCAACATGACCCAAGCCAAGGGGCGGGACGTGTTCTTCGAGGTCGCGAGACGCCTCCGGAACCGTCCCATCCGGTTCCGGGTTCACGGAGGTACGCCATCCGGGACGAATGCAACATCCAGGAAGAATCTGGAATTCATGGGAACCTATGAACGTACCGATCTTCCCCGGCTTCTCCAGGAGGCGGACGTGGTGGTCATCCCGCCGGTCTGGCACGAAACTTATTGTTACACGGTCGACGAGGCCTTTCGGGCGGGAGTCCCCGTTATCGCCTCGCGTGCCGGGGCCATCGAGGAGAGGATCCGCGACGGGGAAACGGGAATCCTGGTGGAAATGAACGACGCCGACGGCCTCGAGGCGGCGATTCTCAAGGTGGAGAGCCGCCGGGAAATTCTGGCGACCTTTCGGAAAAACATCTCAAAGCTTCGCCTGAAGACCGACAGGGCTAACATGGCTGAATATGCTTCCCTCTATGAATCGCTTCGCGGGGCGAAACTCTACAGGGGAGACCTGATCGCGGAACGCATGAAGGCGAACCGGACCAACAGCGTGCCGCGGCAGGTGACGATGGAAGAGTACTGCCTGCGCCACAAAATGAAAAACCCGCTGGCCGAGCCATGAACACGTTCCGAAATAGCAGGCCGGCTCCTCCCGATCCGATCCGGGAGAGGAACCCTTGAAAGTCGCGCTGATCGCCTGCCCCGCCTGGGCGAACTGGGCTCCAAACTATGCCCTGCTGACCCTCGAAGCCCAGCTTCTGCGCGCCGGCCACTCCGTCGGACTATCCGATCTCAATATCGAGGCATACCGGTCCGTCTCCGAGGAATACAGGGCATGGTGGAAAGACGAGCATTCGGTCTTTTGGGAATCGCAGGAAACAGCCGACCGGTTCTGGAAGGACCAACGGCGGTTTTTCGAAGATCAGGCGGAGCGGATCGCCGCGTGGCGGCCCGAGATTGTCGCCCTGTCCATCAACTCCGGAGCGAGGTTTGTCTCGGACCTGTTCGCCCGCCAGTTGAGGAAGGCCCTTCCGTCCGTTCCATTCCTTGCGGGGGGTTCCGATTGCTTCCATTCCGAGTGGGGAACGCGCCATATGATTCCCGGGGTTGTGGACGCCTTGTGCCCTGGAGAAGGAGAAATCGCGCTTCCGCACATCGTCCGGGCGATTTCCGAGCACGGACGTGTGCCGCCGGATATGCCCGGTTTCTTCACGTGGGACGGCGATAAGATTCGCGATAACGGAAATCCGCCCGTGCCATCGGAGCTGGATGATCTTGCTCCTGTCGGGATCGACCCTTCCTGCCTTTCGAAATACACGCTCCCGAACCGCGCGATCCTCATGATCAGCCGGGGGTGCATCAACCGCTGCGCATATTGCAACGAAAGTCCCAATTTCGGCCGTTTCCGGACGCACTCCGCGGATTGGATGGCGGATCAGATCGGAAGCCTTCTTCCGGCTCTCGCGGCCTGCGGATCCACTCCCCACATCAATTTCAACGATTCGCTGATCAACGGCCGGATCGATGTCCTCGATCGTCTTTGCGATATCATCCTCGAGCGGAAACTCGAGTTCACCTGGGGAGGCATGGCCTACATCCGGAAGGAAATGAGCATCGACCTGCTCCGGAAGATGCGCCGTGCGGGATGCGTCGAACTGTGCTGGGGTCTCGAAAGCGGATCGGCCGCCGTGCTAAAGGCCATGCGCAAGCGGTATGACCCGGCATTGGCCGACAGGGTGATTTGCGACGCGCACAAAGCGGGGATCGCCCAGTATGGAAATATGATCGTCGGCTTCCCCGGCGAAGGACCGAGGGAATTTGCGGAAAGCCTCTTTTTCCTGTCCAAGAATATCGATAAATTCACGAACCTCGGGCTTCCCATCCTCACTCCCCGCCCCAACTCGCCGCTCTACAAGGAGCCGGGGCGATGGGGGCTTGCCTCGCTGGAAGCCGAGGATTGGGTCTCGACTGACGGAAAAAACACGCCCAGGATCCGAATCCTGCGACGCAGCATCCTTTCCGGTCTTCTGGATTCAAAGCTGTTCGACCAGGGACGTCATGCCGCGCAGACGGCCCGGAACGTTCCCGATCTATCCGATCCGGAAGTCCGGAAGGAATATGCATCCATCTTCGACCACTATCTCAAAATATCCCACGAATACCTGGCTCTTTCACCAGGCAAACTTCCCGACCTGCCCGAGGCATGGTCCACGGAGAAAGCGTGCACGGAAGCCGGGAAATCGAAAGCCGAACCGGCACCCGGGGCGCCGGAAGCACTTCTCCAGGAGAAGCTTTCGAATATATCGTCTTTCGGACGCCTGCTCCGAGACCTAAAGAAAGGCAATCCGGCAAAAGAAGTCGAAAATAAACCGATCGAAATCTACGTCGAGCTCACGAAGCGATGCAACCTCGACTGCCCCATGTGCTCCCACAAGCTGGAGCTGGCGGAACATGTGGAAAAACATGGCCGGGACAAGGTCGATCTTCCCGCCGAGCACATACCGGCGATCGACGAACTCCTTACCGCCGCGGCGATGCTGTATACGGTCGGCGTCGGAGAACCCACACTTCATCCGGGTCTCGTGGAAATCGTGCGGAGAGCCGCCGGCCGTGGCGTATTCACATGGGTCAATTCCAACGCCGCCAACGTGCCGGATTCCCTCATCCACGACCTGGTCCAGGCTCGCCTTTCAAGATTCGTCTTCAGCGTTTCCGGCGGGACCCGGGATCGGTATGAGCAGTACCACAAGCCGGCTAAGTGGGAAAAACTGTGGCGGACTATCGAAGGCTTTCACCGGGAACGGTTCGATAACGGAGTGTCCTGGCCGCAGTTGTTCCTGAACTTCGTGGTCATGGATGACAATATCGTCGACCTGCCCGGACTGGTCGGCCGGATCGCTCCATTCGGGTTCGCCGGGGTGTCGGTCAAGCCCGCCGTCAACATGAAAGGGATTCTGGATATACGGCCGGATGCACCGCGACCGACGGAATGCACGGAGGAGCACCGAAATATCCTGAAGAACCTGCGGGAAAGCATCCGGAGCCTGCCGATGGAATGGGAGGATCATTCTTTCCTGGGAAGCCATCGTTCGCAGGATCCGCATGACGGCATCTGTCTTCACCCGTTCTCGACCCTGTTCGTATCTCCGATCGGCGATGTTTATCCATGTGGGCCGGGGGAAGCCCTGTGCGGAGATGACCTGAAAATCGGAAATCTGCGGGATTCAACGTTGACGGAGATGTGGCAAAGCCCCGCGCTCCGAAAACTCCGTGATCGCGTTCAGGCCCGTGATTACCTGCCCGGTTGCAGGGAGTGCATTTCGAAAAAACTCTGCCGCCTCCACAACGACGTCAACGACGGGCTCGAAGGATTCATCGCCGCCGCAAAGACCGGGTGCGGAAATCTCGCGGCGCTTGACGTCGGAGATGAACGGCCGATCCGGTCCCATGAGCACGTCATTCCGGGGCCTCCGTCCGATCAGGAGCCGTTCCGGCTTTCCGCTGTTCCTGCCAACGGCCTCCTTCGCAGGTCTAAACGCGCAAACTATGCCCGATACGTCCTCTCACGGATCGAAAAAAGAGAAATCGTACTGAACAGCCCTATAGAGATCTTCCTGGAAAGCGCCAATGCATGCAATCTCAACTGCAAGTTCTGCGCGATCCGCACGAAAACCCCTCGCCCAAGGGGAAAATCGGCCATCATGCCGGCCGAAATCATGCGTTCGGTCCTTCCGTGGCTTCCCGGCATCGCATCCATATCGCTTCACGGTTTCGGGGAGCCGCTTCTCAACAGGCACCTGCTGGACATGGCCGAAGCCGCCGCGGCCCATGGAGCGGACGTGGATTTTTTCACGAACGGGCAGTTGCTCGACGAAGAGCGTATTCCCCGCCTTGTCCGTTCCGGCGCGCCCCGCATGACGGTATCGGTCAGCACCGCGGATCCGGCATTGTACGAGCACCTGTACGAAAGAGCGAATTTCGATAAACTCCGAAAGAATCTCATATGCCTTCGCGAGGAAAAACTGCGATCCGGAAACGGCAACCCCAGTGTGTCGTTCAACACGATCATTACCCGATCAACGCTGCACGGACTACCGCAACTGGTCGAATTCGCATTCGAGAGCGGAGTGGAAGCGATCGATTTCAAACCACTGGTGACCTACGACGCCTTGCCGGAATTTCAACAGGAACGGATCGATTACGATCCGGACCGCGACGAGCCGATCCTCGGCGAGGTACGGTCCCTCGGCGAGCGGCTCGGAGTCCGTATCAACCTGGACGCGTACTTAAGGACCGGCAACAACGTGGCCGCTCCAACGCCTGCGACAGGGCATGACTGGACCGAGACGGGCCTGAAACTGGCAAAGCCTTGTCCCCTGGTATTCCGGACGTTGTACGTGCGCGTCGACGGGGAATGCAAGCCGTGCTGCTTCGCATCCGACGATCCGGCGTTAACCCTGGGGAATGTGCAAAACCGTCCGATCGAGGACATCTGGAACGGACCGGAGTATCGACGTATCCGCCGAGCCCATATCGCCGGACAAGTACCCCCGACATGCTCGCATTGCGTCAAGTTCGGTCTGGCTCCGCCTGTAGACGCCTCAGGGAATTGGCTTTGCGAAAGAGGATTCGACGTGCCGAACTACGACCTGACCGTATCGCAAATCGAGGAGTTGCATCGCCACATGGACGGAATCATTTCAGGTCTGGGAGGAAACGGTGCCGTCCCGGGACCTGATCTTCGGAAGGCACTTCCCGATCTGCTCCGCAAATCGGTAAATGCCATAAGGGCATTCAAGGAACTTACTCCCCGGCTTCGGAACTTCACGGAACTTCTCGCCGAAGAAAACGGCATTCCCCGGGCGATCGGCCGGCTGCAGGATTCGCTGGTCTCGATTTCCCGCGAAACCGCGGAACTGGCATCGAAAGGAAATCTTTCCGGTGCGTGGGGAGCAGCCCGCAGCGTATACCCCCAATGGTCGGAATGCATGACGGAATTCGAAAGGGAATTCCGAAATACCATGCGTGAGGCTTTCGTACGGCTTTCGCGGCACGAGGTATAACAATGCCCACGAGCACTTACTGCCATATCCCGACGGTTGCGCGGTACCTGCAGGCGACGATGCCCGATTCCGTTCTCGACATCGGGGTCGGCAACGGCAAGATGGGTTTTATCGTCCGTGACATCCTCGACGTCATGATGGGTGAAAGGTGCATGAGAAAAGACTGGAAAATCAGGCTGGACGGGATAGAAGTATTCCCCGGCTACATCCAGGATCATCAAAGAGCGCTTTATGACGACATCCTGATCGGAGATGCCTATGAAACGATCGACGGGGCAGGCAAGTACGATCTATTGATCCTCGGCGACGTCCTCGAACATTTCGAGAAGCGGAAAGCGTGGCGGTTCCTCGACAAGTGTGCCGCCCACTCGAACCGGACGATAATGATCAACATTCCGTTGGGCGATCGATGGACCCAGGGGACCGTCCACGGCAACCCGCATGAAGAACACCGGTCGTTCTGGAATATCGGCGAGTTCGAACTTTTCACGCCCCAACGGGAAATCTTCGGGTTTCCCGGACCCGGAGAGTATGGTTGCCTCCTTGTCGACAAGGACGATTACCTGCGCCATCGGATAATCGAACAAGCGGATACGCTTGCATCGGAAAAGGGAACGCACGAGGCGTTGATTTTCCTGGAAGCCTCGTTGCCGCTGGTGCCGAAGGACAAGGCGGTCGCGTTTCTCCTGGTAGACCTGCTGCTGAAAGGCGGCCGCACGGAAGACGCCATACTGAGGCTGAAACGTATCGCGGAAGAGTTTCCCGACGACGCATCGGCAAGGCAATACCTGAAAATGATGGGCTAAACGGGGGCGGCCGCCCCTTCCGCGCGGAGAACTTCCGGCCCCTTGATCTTCCCGAGCATGCGGATGAACGCCTTAAGGAGATCGCGGTCGTAGTTCCGGGTCTCCTTCGTGATCTGGAGCAAGGCCTGGTAGGGCGATGCGGCGCGCTGGTACGGGCGGTGGGTCGTCATCGCGTCGTAGCAGTCGGCTATCGCGCATATCCGGCCGAACAGGCGGATGGATTCTTCCGAGACGCCGTAAGGGTATCCCGTTCCCCCGAGCCGCTCGTGGTGCTGGAGGACGGCGTAGTAAGCGTCGGGGTGGATCGCCTTGTGCTCCCGCAGGATCTTCTCCCCTTCAATGACATGTCCCTTGATGATGTTGTACTCCTCCGGAGTGAACTTCCCCGGCTTGTTCAGGATCGCGGGCGAGATCCTGCTCTTGCCGACATCGTGGAGAAGGGCGCCGAGCCCGAGGATTTCGGCGGCGGCCCGCCCGATGCCGTAGGCGATACCGATCCCTACGGAAATGACGGTGACGTTGACCGAGTGCGTGTAGGTGTAATGGTCGTAGCTGCTCAAGGAGACCAGGTCGTAGATCACGTCCCTGTTGGACACGATGCAGTCGGTCATCCGGGTGACGACGTCCACCGCATCCTTTATGTTTTCCCCGCTCCGCGGGTCCTCCAGCAGCCCCTTGATTATCGTCTTCGATTTCTCTTTGATAACGACGGCGCGCACCTTGCTCAAGTCTTCCGACGGGGCCGCGGCGCCGGGCGGCGCCTCGATCAGGCTGTCCAGGAACTTCTGGTACAGCGGGATGTCGGAATTCCGTATGACGACCTCTCCCGGAGAGGCCGAGATCCCTTCCGGAACGACACCTGGAGCGCTTTCGGTCGCTTCCACGAGCGGAACCATGTGAAGGTTGTGGAGCAGGTAGACGCCGAAACCGACGCGCACGCCGGGTTTAAGGAACGACCGGTCGACCTGGTAGTACTGCTGCTTGTGTTCGACGTACTCCCGGACGACCTCGGCGTTGTCCCTGTCCGGTATTACGATCTCGGCCGTCCGCTGGAGGTATAATTCCAGCGCCCGCGCGTCCTTCAGGTCTACGTAAACCTCTGTTGCGCCCCGCCGCCAGAGCTCGGCCTTTTCCTCCGGGCCGAACCTGTCCCCCTCCTTGAAGAGACGGGAAAAGATATCCTCTTCGCACACGAAGACGTCGAACGGCAGGTAGGTCCCTTCGGAGAGCTTGTCGGCCGGAAAGGCTTTCCGGGACCCGTAATCGTATACCTTGTACCTGGCCATCGCTTCTCCTCAGCCGCCCGCGCGCGGGACCGCCGAATGTCCCGGCGCCTCTCCCCGGTTAAGCAGGTAAAGGAACGCCAGGATCTCGGCGACCGCCTTGTACAGCTCCGGCGGGATCTCCCGGTAAAGGTCGAGCGAAGCGAGCACCTGGACAAGTTCCCTGTCTTCGCGGATCGGGATGCCGTGATGACGGGCGATCTCGAGGATCCTTTCGGCGACGGCGCCGCTGCCCTTCGCGACCAGCCGCGGGGCGGCGTCCTTGCCTTGCAGATACCGGAGCGCGGCGGCCTGGCGGTTTCTCTTCGCCACCCTACACCTCCAGGTCGACGCCGTCGCGCGCCGGGACGCCGAAGGTAACGCTCTTCTTCCGATGTACGCTTACGGCCTTCAGATCGAGGTCGGCTTCCCGGAACCTCTTGCCGACTTCTTCCGCGAGAGAAGCAAGCAGCGAGCGCGTCTCCTCGCTCTCCGGGGCGAACGAAACGAAGAAGGCGCGGTCGTACATCGTAACGGAAACCGACATCCTTCCGAGCGGGCGCAGGTCGAGGTTCAGCTCGCAGGTGTAGGATTCCCCCTTGCCCCGGGAACCTTTCCGGAACAGCATTTCCCCGTCGACAAGCCCGTTCCATGCGAGGTGAAGCGGCGCGCAGAGAACCCCGTGGGCGGCCGAGGCAAGCTGGAACGATTCGATGGTGGCAAGAAGCCGGTCGGCCTCCACGTGCGCGCGTCCGGGACCGCCGCCGGGCGCCTTCGCGGCATCGGCTGCGCCGTGCTCCCGAAGCGCTTCCCGCAGCCGGAGAAGCGCCTCCTTCAAATCGGGTCCGGCCGCAGGTCCCCCCTCTTCCATCGCCGCGGCAAGACCTGTTCCGGTTCCTATGGATTCCTCGCCGGCGGAAATTTTAAGCTTCGTTTCGAGGAGGATGCCGGATCCTTCCACCGCATCCTTGAGAACAGGCCCGTCGAGGCCCGCGATCTCCGGCGCCGACTCCTCTATTACGCCGAACCCCCGGACCGCATCCTTCACATCGGGCGGAAGGAGGCGGAGCGTCTCCCGCGCATCGCGGATTCCGGCCGACGTAAGCCGCGACGCCGCAAGCTCCGATGCAAGCCCGCGGTATTCTTCGGCAAGACCGGCGGGGCTCCCCGTCCCGGATGCCTCCTCTCCCAACACTCCAAGGAACCGGAGGGCGATCTCACGCTCTCCTCCGACAACTTTCAGGAGAATGTTCTCTCCCGGGTCGAGCGGCACTTCCGAACGGGCAGTGACGACCCCTGTCTTTCCCGATTCCATGGTTATGCGGATCGATACGTTGCCGTCGTCCTGAAGGGAAAGGACCTCCGCCCGGACCACGTCACCGATCTTGAGGCGGAACCCCTCGCCGGAACGCGAAAGGAACGTGAGCGTGTTTTGGATTTGCGCGACGCCGTCGATCTTCATAATGAAAGGAGGCGCCGCGACGGCGCGGGGAGGATGGAGGCCACGGGCTTTCAGCCCCTGTCGAGGATAGCCTGCACCCCGAGCATGCGGCTGGAATTGATCGCCAGAGGGCCGTTCACGTTGGCGATGACCTTGCCGCCGTCCACCCTCAGGATCAGGAGGACCGCGAGGTCGTCCTCACGCTCGATCCGGAGGAAACGCGCGACGTCGCCTCCGAGATTGATCGTCCCTTCCGCGGCCACCGATTTCGGGTCGGTCACTATGAATGCGACTTCCGGGTCGTCGACCGCCTGGAGCCACTTCAGGGGGGTGTCCTTGTAGTCGAGAAGGACGTAACGGTCGAGCCGGGGAAAGCCGAGGATCCCCGCCGGGAAGCGGATGATCCTGTCTTCGCCCACCTCGAGCCGCCCGAACCGTGTTGTCCGAAACGCGACCATCTATTTGATCTTCTCCTTCATCCGCTTGAAGTCGTCCGCCGAGAGACCGGACGCCTCGATGTTCTCCGACCTGATCTTCTCGTAGATCTCGCCCCGGTAGATGCGGACTCCCTGGGGTGCGCTGATGCCGATCTGTACCTGGTTTCCACGAACCTCGAGCACCGTCACCGTGATTTCGTCGCCGATCTTGACCGCCTCCTCAGGCTTCCGTGTCAGAACCAGCATACTTCCTCCGATCCGGCCCGGCCAAGGTGGCGATCCCGGCGCCGCGGGCGATAATTTTGGTGTCTTTTCCCCTCCTTGCTCCGCTATTATACGCGGTTTCTAACTCAGGAAGTCGAGCAGCGATCGGGACAGGATCTTTCCCGCCGACGCCCGCAGCGCCTGGAGCGTGGCGTCGGTCTTCACTATTTCGCTCGCGGCCGACGACAGGTCGACGTCCTCCACGCCGGACAGCGCTATCTGCGCCGCGAGCTTCGCGTCGTCGAGCCGGTCCCCCTGGTCGTCGAGCCGGTTGAGTCTCGCCCCGAGGTCCGCCCGGACATCCGTAACTTGTCCCGCCGCGTCGTCGAGGGTTTTAAGGATCGCGGAAATCCTGGCGGTGTCGTTGCTCTCGAGCGCCTGCGACAGGATGCCCGTCATCTGCATCACGTTGTCGAAACTGAAGCTGTCGAGAACCGTCGTGTCGTCGGACGCGCGGATTTCGACGTTGACGGTCGTACCGCCGCCGGGAATGTAGTGGACAATGGTGCCGTCCTCCTGCGTAACGGTCTCTTCGGCCGCCTGGGAATATCCGAACGCCTCCGTGCCGATGACGTTCTTCGGAATCAGGACATCCTTGTCCACCGCCACGTTGACCGATCCCGTATCCCCCTGGTAGGCGAACAGCGCGTCGAACGCAGGCGCATCCGTGCGGAATCCCGAGAAGATGTATCGTGACCCGAGACGGCTGTTCGACAGCGAGAGGAACTGGTCCCGCAACTCGAACGCCTCCTGCGCGAGGGCGTCCCGCGTGGCATCGCTTTGGGTCCCGCTCGCCGCCTGGAGCGCGATTTCTTTCGTGCGCGTCAGGGCGGAGGAAACCGACGTGAGCGCCTTTTCGGCGAATGCGATCGCGGTGGAAGCGTCGTCCGCGTTTTTCCGGTATTGCTCGCCCGAGTCTATCGCAAGCCTGTAGTCCAGCGCGCGAGCCGTCCCTCTCACGTCGTCCGAAGGCCTGTTGATCCTCTTGCCGGAGGAAATCTGCTCGTTCAGGCGGAACAAATCCGCGAGGTTCTTCATCAGGGAATCGGTGACCTGCTGGAACGCCTGGAACGAGGAGACTCTCATAATTGCAGCACCGTCTGGAAGAGTTCATCGGTGATCTTGATGATCCGCGCCCCCGCTTCGAACATCCGCTGGAATGCGATGATTTTCGTCGCCTCCTCGTCGATCGATACACCGGAGGCGGACTCCCTGCGGTTGACGAGCTCGCTTTTAAGGTTCACGTCGAACGTCATGAGGTCGGCGGCGTCCCGGGCGTGCGCACCGGCCTCGGTGACGAGACCGCTGTAAAACGCCGAAAACGTATCGTCCCCAAGCGCATCCACCGCGGCGTCGGCGAGACCGGCGATGGCGAGCGCGTTCGAGTTGTCTCCCGGCAGAGCGGATGCGGCGGAAGCCGCGGCGATCTTCCTGGAATCGGATACGGAAACGCTCATGTTCGCGGCGGCGTCCGTCAGCGGACTGACGGTGAACGCGTCCCCTTCGGCGACCGTTCCCGTAATGACGACGCTGATCCCTTCGAACGCGATGGAGCCGCCGGAAGCGTATGTCCCGGTCGCAACCGTCGCGCCGGTACCCGCATCCGCCACGGTATAGGCGTTTCCCGCCCCGATTGAGATGGAATACTCCGATAGCGTCAGAGCGGCCGGATCGGTGACCGTCGCGGAGGTGACGGTCGCCCCGGCGGAGTCGGCCGTCGTCGAAAGCGAAAGCGGCGCGAAGAAGTCGTTGCCCGTCGTGCCGTCGAGTCCGTAGCCCGCGCGGTGGAGAAGGTTCATCTCCTTCGTAAGAGCCGCGGCCAGCAGACGCAGCCCGGGAAGCGTCTCCGATTCCACCGTCTCACGGGACGCGAGGAGCCCGCCAAGCCGGCCCTCGGCGATCTGCGCCGTCATGTCTTTACCGTCGAGGAGGATGCGAAGGTCGCCGGACGATTCAGTCGCCGTGGACAGCGTGGCGGCTCTTTGCCCGTCGACGAGCGAGCGCATTCCCAGGAAAACGTTCAACGATCCGGTGGCGTCTTCCAGGGTCTCGATATCGGCGAGGCCGGACAGCTCTTTGACGAGCATGTCCCGGGAGTCCCTCAGGTCGTTCGCCGTCGCGGTTCCGCCGGCTTCGACCTCCACGATCCGCCCGTTGAGGAGTGCGATGTCCGTCGCGATCGCGCCGATCCTTTCCACGGCCGAGGAGATATCGTCGTTGATCCCCCCGACCGTCGCGACCAGGTTGCGGTCCATGCGTCTCAGCGTCCCGGCGAGTGAAGCGGCTTTCGAGAGCAGGACCGTCCTCTGAGCCGTGTCTTCCGGATTCGCCGAGAGGGACTGCCACGCGTCGAATAAGGCGTTGAGGCTCTCGGAGATGCCGGCGCCCGCCGAGTCGTTGAATACCTGCTCCACCTGCCCGAAGACCTGGTCCATCGCCGTGGATTTTCCGAGGTTGGTCTCCTGGCCCAGGAGCTGGGTTTCGATGAAACGGTCGTAACGCCTCTCGATCGCCTTGACCGCGACGCCGATGCCCATGTACCCGGTGGCCATCGGGACAATGGGTGATGCCGTCTCGAGGACCACCTCCTGGCGGGTGTAGCCGGGGGTGTTGACGTTTGCGATATTGTGTCCCGCCACGTTCAGGGCGGCCTGGCTGGCGTACAGAGTGGACTTGCCTATATTGATGAGACTTAAAAGCGACATCTCACGTTTCCCGCGACACGAGGGAGCCGCTTCCGGGCAGCGCGGAACGGGATCCGCCGAGCGACCGGAAGAAGCCGGATGCCACACGGACGTTCCACAGAGAGCGGTCGATCAGGTGACGGTTGAAGCCGTTAAGGTCATCGATGCTCTGGACGAGCGAGACGAGCTTGAGCCTGATGCCTGCGAGTTCCGTATCGCCGGTGCGCTCGGCGAGGCTGCGCAGGGTTATCTCTCCCCCGGGTCCTCCTTCCTTCCCCGTGAAATGGGCTGCGGTCAGCCGGATGCGTTCTTCCTCCAGGAGCCGCAGGCGCAGAAGGAGCGTATCCTTTCCCTTCGAGATCTCCTCCATCCCCGCGACGTCGAAGTCCACGAGGCGAGTCCTTTCCTCCTGAAGCAGGCAGACGAGCTCCTTGCAGCATTTCTCCTGCTCCAGGAGGATATTCTTTAGGTCGTCCAATGGTTTCATACGATCTCGTCGATGATCTTCTCCGCCACCTTATCGGTGTCGACGACGTATTCCCCCGAGTCGACTTTTGCCTTGATACCTTCCACCTTCTCCGTCCTTACCTCGGGGAGACTGTTGACGATCCCTGCAAGCTCCCTGATTTCCCTGGCTTTGCCGGAGAGGTCGACCTTGTCGGCGACGTCCGGCTTTTCCGCCGGGCGGGCGGGGCCGCTCGTTCCGGTTTTCTGCAGCCGGACGACGCCCGAACTCCCCGGCGGCTTCTTGCCGCTGACTTTCATTCCTGTCTCCCGTAAGACGGTCTTTTCCCTTGTATCTTATCGGTTTTTCAGCCCTGTCCTTTAACCGCACGGGCCAAAACCGCCTCCGGGCGCAGGTTTTTCCCTTCGTATAGGACCTCGAAGTGCAGGTGCGGTCCTGTGGAACGCCCCGTCTCCCCCACTTCGGCAAGAATCGTATCGGGGCCGACCCGGTCGCCCGCCTCGACCCGGTTGACCCGGTTATGCGCGTATTTCGTCACGAAGCCGTCGCCGTGGTCGATGACGACGACGTTTCCGTACCCCTTTTCCCGCCCGCTGAAAGTCACTGTTCCCGCCTTCAAGGGATAGATCGCCGTGCCCGCCGGTGCGGCGATGTCCATGCCGCGGTGGAAAGCGATTCCGCCCGTGAACGGGTCCTTCCTCGGACCGAAGGAGGAGCTTAGGCGTCCCCCGTTCCGAATGGGGAAGAAGACGGTCGCCTCGGCGGGTGCAATGGGTTCTTTATCTTCCTTGCTACTTTCCGCCGCTTCTTCCCTGCGTATCCCGTGAACGGGCAGGGAAGCCTCCGGCGGGCTGATGGTCTTTACCGCCGTCGGACTGCCGGCGCTCTCCTCCACGGCGGATGTTTTGCCGCCGAGCCCCCGCAGCAGCAGATCCTGCAGGCCGAGCCCCCGCGCGGCGAGGATCCTGGCAAGCTCCATGTCGAACAGGCTGCCGTAAACGTCGCCGCCCAACCCCTTCACGCCGGCATGTCCGCCCGACGCCGACCGCATCGCCTTGATCATCTGGTGGGCGAAAACGGATTCCATCTCCCGTGCCGCAGCCTTGACGGCCTCCCGATCGGTCCTGCCCCGCAACGATTCGATGCCCCCGGGGAGCGTAGAAGCCATATGGCCGGTGAGCTTCACTTAAATAATCTCCAATTCCGCGCGCAGCGCTCCCGAGGACCGGAGCGCCTGCAGTATGGCTATCAGGTCGCGGGGCGTGACGCCGAGCGAGTTGAGCGCCTTCACGATCTCGCCGAGCGTCGCCCCGGATACTTCCATAAGCGTCGCTTTCTGCTCGTTCGCGGCTACCTGCTTCTGCGGCACGACGACGGTCTCCGCCTTTTCCGGGGCGAAGGGTTTGGGCTGCGACACCTGGAAATCCGTCCTGATTTCTATCGTGAGGTTGCCGTGCGCAATGGCGACGGGAGAGATCTTGACGCTTTCTCCGATGACGACGGTGCCGGTTCGCTCGTTCACAGTCACGCGCGCAGGCATGTCGACCGAAACTTCGATCGCTTCGACGGCCGAGATAAGCTCGGGAAGGCGGCCTTTGTAGCTCTCCGGCACAAGCAGCTTGACCGTGGAGGAATCCGCGGCCCGCGCATGCCCCGTCTTGAGCGTTTCGTTGATCCTCCCCGCGATACGGGTCGCGTTCGTGAAGTCCTGCCGGTTCAGAAACAGGCGGAGCTCATCCCCCCCCACGATGAAGGGAAGGTCTTTCTCTATGATCGCGCCGCGCGGGACGTTGCCGACGGTAGGATGGTTCTTGACGACCTTGGTCCCGCCCTCTCCGCCGATGAATCCGCCGATGGATACGGGGCCCTGCGCGACCGCATAGACCTTGCCGTCAGCTCCTTTCAGCGGCGTCAGTATCAGCGTTCCCCCCTGGAGTGTCTTGGCGTCTCCCATGGCCGCCACCGACGCGTCTATCCGGGTGCCCGGCTTCGGGAACGGGGGCAGCATCGCGGTGACCATCACCGCGGCCGTGTTCTTCGCCTTGATATCGTTGGCGTTCACGGTCAGGCCCATGCGTTTCAGCATGTTGACGATGCTTTGCTGGGTGGCCAACCCCTTGTCGCCCGCGCCGTCGAGGCCGACGACGAGGCCGTATCCGACCAGCTGGTTTTCGCGAACTCCCTCGAAAACCGCGAGATCCTTGATTCTCTCGGCGAGGGACGGGGCGGCCATGCCGGCCGTCAAGGCCAGGACCAGCCCGATCAATACCGCGGTTTTCGCGCTCCCGCGGTACGCATCCATCCGATAGTTCGCCATCATCGCTCCCGTTTCCACCTTGCGTCAGAACGGCCAGACGTTGTCGATGAACCGCGTCAGCCACCCCTGCTTCTGTTTGTCCTGGAGGACCCCGTCCCCGACGAGGTAGATATCGGCGTCCGCGACCTTGCTGCTCGGAATCTCGTTCGCGACGCTTACGTCCTCGGGGCGGACCATCCCTCGCAGGATGAGGGTCTGCTTCTCGTTGTTGATCGTGATGTCCTTGCGCGACTCGATGGCGAGGGTGCCGTTCGGCATCACCTCCACTACGCGGGCGGTGATGGTGCCGACGATCTTCCCCGTCCGGTTCGTTGTCCCCGTTCCTTCGAAATCGCTTTCCATCGACCCGCTCACGGTCGGCGAAAATTTGTTCCCCGTCCCGTAGAGGTTCGGCCTGTTGAGGTCGAGAGGGGCGCCGAAGAAGCCGGTGACCTTCGCGTCGAGCGTCGACTTCCTTGCCGCGTTCGTGTCGGCCGTGCCGGAGCCGGAGATGTTCTCCGATACGACGATGGTCAGCAGATCGTTGGTCCTTCTCGCCTTCGGGTCCTCGAAGAGGCCTCCCCCGTCGCTCCAGAGGGAATTAGCCGTCTTCCCGTTCCCTTTCTCCTGCGGATAAACGTATTTGGGCGGGGGCGGGGGCAGCTTCGGCGTCATCGCGCATCCGAGGAAGAGCAGCGCGGAGCCCAGGACGGCGAAGGCCTCTCTAACGATTGACACGGACCGTGTTTTCATCGATCAGGATCCCCGTTACAGTTCGTTTCGATGCGGTGTTGACCGCCATAACGGCGTTGCTGACGTATGCGTTCTCGCGGGTCTCGCCGGTGGCGGCGATCCGCATGCCGCCGTTCTCGTACAGAAGCGTCACTTTCCGGCCCCGCTTCACGAGCGAGGTTTCGGCGACGTGCCTGTCGACGACCGGGAGGTTCCGCCCGAGCGACCGGGTAAGGATTTTGCCGACGACCGCCTGCGGGTCCCGAATCGCTCCGGCTGGAACGCGCCCGATCTCCATGCGGGAAAGGCAGACGTCCTCCTCGCCGACGGGCATGCCCTTCCGAAGGGGACGCGCGCTTACGACGACCTCATCGAACGCGGCGACGTCGGCCGTCGCCGTGACGGCCGGCCCGTTTTCGTATTCCATGGAGAAGACGGTCCGGCCGGGAAGCCCTTTCGCGACGGTGATGCGGCGCGGGGCCGTTTTCGGCGGCTCCGCGCTGAGGGAAAGGTTGCGCACCTCGACGTCGGTCCAGGGGCGGTGCTCCAGCACGTACGCCCGGAGGATCTCCGCCGGCGCCGGGCTCCCGGCGAAGGCCGGGAAAGCCGCGGCCGCCGCCGATAGCAGGATGAGGATCGTCGCCGCGACCTGGGCTGCGCGCATCATCTCCTCATGTTGTTGGCGGCCTGGAGCATCTCGTCGGAGGCCTGGACGGCCTTCGAATTGATCTCGTACGCCCGCTGGCTGACGATCATGTTGATCATCTCCTCGACCACGTTCACGTTGCTCATTTCGACGAATCCCTGGGAAACCGTCCCCATTCCGTCGACGCCCGGATTCGCGGTGATGGCCTCACCGGACGCGTCGGTCGGCAGGAAAAGGTTCCGCCCGATCGCCCGCAACCCGCCTGGATTGGTGAATCGCGCGAGCGTTATCTGGCCGACCTGGGTGGGAGCGCTGGTCCCCGGCTGGGTCACCGTGACCTTGCCGTCGGTGCCTATCGTGATGCTCATTGTGTTCGACGGGATCGTGATCGCGGGGTCGATCGGATAGCCGTCGGAGGTGACGACACGCCCCTCGCTGTCCATCTTGAAGCTGCCCGCCCTGGTGTAGGCCATTTCGCCGTCCGGCTTGGGGACCTGGAAAAAACCGTCCCCTTCGATGACGAGGTCGAGCTGGTTTCCCGTGGTGGCGAAGTCCCCCTGTTCGAAGATCTTCTGGACGGCCACGGGGCGCACGCCGAGCCCCACCTGTATGCCGGAGGGGATCTGGAACCCTTCAGCGGAAGCGGAACCGGGGGTCCGCACGTTCTGGTAGAGAAGGTCCTGGAAATCCGCCCTCCCGCGCTTGAACCCGGTTGTGTTCACGTTGGCGAGGTTGTTCGCCACCACGTCGATGTTGATCCGCTGCGCTTCCATACCCGTCGCAGCCGTGAAAAGCGACCTAAGCATCGTTTCCTCCTTCCAGCCCGAACTTGAAGTCCGATCAGATCCTCGCCATCTCGTTGTTAACGCGGGACGCCGCGTCGTCGAACGCCTGGATCACCTTCTGGTACGATTCGAACTCCCGCATCGTCGCCAGAAGCTGGACCATCTCCTTCACCACGTAGACGTTTGAAGCCTCGAGATTCCCCGACATGGCGACGGCGTTCGATTTCGCCGGCTTCATGTCGGTCGTGAACTGGCTGTCCTCGAGCTGCACCAGCGAGTCGGTATTCCCGAAGCTCACGATCTTCAAGGTATCGACCGGCTTTCCGTCGACGCGCACATCGCCCGAAGTCGTGATGTCCGCCTTGCCGGGAGGGAGCTTTATGGGACCCTTCGCGCCGAGGACCTTCCGGCCGCCCTGGGCGATGAGATAGCCGTCTCCGCTCACCCGAAAGTCGCCCTTTCTCGTGTAGCGGCCTCCCTCCAGGCTGAAGAAACCGTTACCGTCAAGGGCCACGTCGAGGGGGTTCCCCGTCTTGAAGTGGTTCCCCTCCGAAAAATCGTTCCGGACCGCGGAAAGGTCGCTCATGGCGCGGCCGTCGTCGCTCTCCGGGGTACCGCTCAGTCGCGATAAGAGGTGTTCCTTGAACGACGAGCGCGACTTCTTGAAGCCGACGGTGTTGGCGTTGGCTATGTTGTTGGAGAGAAGATCGAGCTGGCCCTGCTTGAGGACCGCTCCTGAAAGCGCGATGTAGATGCCCTTGTGCATGCCTGTTGGAACAGCAAGCATGATGCCAAGTACCGATGCGCCGGAAACGCACGCAGGACGGGCGGTTTCAGGGAAAAACGGAACGAGGGAGCGTTCCGGCGAGGAAAACTTTTCCGGCGGCGGAAAGGATTGCCGGAGTGTCGCCCGGCGCTACTTGCCGCCGAGGTTTAGGATGAGCTCCACTTCGCCTTTAGTCATGTCGAACAGGCGTGCGATCCCTTCCACGTCGAGGCCGCCCCGCGCCAGCGCGAGGACTTCCGTGCGGCGCGCCTCGACCATGTCGCGATGGACCGCGGCGATCCCGCCCGCCCGCGCCACGAGCGCCTCGACTTCGCGCGCCTTCTCGTCGAGCCGCGCCTCGGCCGCCTGAAGCGCCTTCAGGCGTTCGTCAATTTTCCGGAAAATTCTTTCGGAAATCTCCTCGACTTCGGCGAGTTCGAGCGTCAGCCGCGCCCGGGCCTCTTCCTGCGCGAAGCCGTCCTTCTTTCCGAGCAGCTTTTTCAACATTGCGGGAATTTCGGCCTTCTATACCTTGATGTCGACGTTTCTCTTGCCTGGCTCGGGTTCCGCGTCCTTCTCCTTCGGCGGGGCGGGCCGCTTCTTTCCCCGGCGGGAGGAGTTCTCGTCCTTCTCCCTTCTGAATGCGATCGGCCGGAAAATGCTTTTCAGCTCCTCGATCGCCACCGCCGCCCCCCCTCATTCCCCCCCGAAGAACGCTTTTATATCATACCGAAGTCCGCCCAGCTTGTGGCAGATCGACTGCATGGCGTCGTCCCCGATGTCGAGCTCCAGAAGGATGGCGCCGTGCGCGGGGATCCAGACGCCGTCGTCGATGAACCGCGGGCAGAACCGCCGCGAAAGCCCCTCCGCCAACGACAGGATGGAGACCCCGAGATGGTTTTCTCCGGCCTCCGACGGGTGGTGGTGGCTACGGATCGCCGACACGATGTCGTCCGGGATCCCCGCATTTACCGCGTACCATCCCCCCGCGTCGGCATGCGTGCAGCCGAAAAGCTCCATCTCCCGATCGAGGAAATCGTCCCCCGTCCCGATTTCGTAGTACTTCTCCCTGTCCTTTTCGAAGAAAATAAGCCGCCCTATGTCGTGGATCAGGCCGCACAGGAAACTCTCGGCCGGTGCGACCATCGAGATCGTGTCCGAGATGACGGCGGAGAGATAGGCGACCTCGTACCCGTGGATCCAGAGGTTCTGGATGTCGAGGGAGTTTCTCGCCGGGAAGGCGTCCATCACGCCCATCGCCAGCGCGATGGAGCGGATCCGCTCGTATCCGAGGAACATCACGGCGTGCCTCAAGTCCCGAACGGTGCCGGAATGGCCGAACATGACCGAGTTGGCGATCCGTATGGTCCGTTCGGCGAGCGCCTGGTCGTGCGAGATCAGCTGGATAAGGTCCTGGGGTGAGGAGTTCTCGTCCTTTACGAGGGCCAGTATTTTCCCGAGCATGGTGGGGATCGTCCGCGTGCGGTACATCCCCTTCACGAACGACTGGATTTCTAACCCTCGGTCCTCTGCCATGGCATTTTCAGATAAGTCTCCTCCTATACCTTGAACCAGGCGGCCGATTCGTTCAGCTCGCCCGCCATCTGGGAAAGGCCGAGAACGGTCGCACGGATCTGTTCCACGGCGGTCTCGGTCGTCCGGGTGACGTTGGCGATAGCCTCCATGTTGGACGACACCTGTTCGGACGCGGCGGACTGCTCTTCGGCGGCGGCGGCGATCCGCTGAATCATGTCGGTGCTGACGGCCGAGGCGGCGACGATGCGATCCAGGGCGGCCTTCGCCTGTTCGGCGAGCGACACTCCCTTCTCGACTTCCACGATCCCTGCCTGCATACCCGCTACCGACCGCTCCGTCTCTTCCTGGATCTTTTCGATCTTCACGGTGATTTCCTTCGTCGCCTTGCCGGTCCGCTCCGCCAGCTTCCTTACCTCGTCGGCGACGACGGCGAATCCCCTCCCGAACTCTCCGGCGCGCGCCGCCTCTATGGCGGCATTCAGGGCCAGCAGGTTCGTCTGGTCGGCTATATCGTTGATGGTGTTTATGATCGTCCCTATCTCCTGGCTCGCCTTCCCGAGCTCCCCGACCGTATCCGCGGACTCCTTCACCGTGCCCGCTATCCCGTGCATCCCGGCGACCGTGTCCTCGACCTTCTTTCGCCCCTCCGCCGCGATCCGGCTGGCGTCCTTCGACGCGCTTGAGGCGTCGGACGCGTTCTTCGCGACGTCCATCACCGTTTGGGCCACTTCAGTGATCGCCGCGGCCGCCTGTTCCGTCTGCTTGCTCTGCTCCTTCATTCCGCGCGTGAGGGACTCCGTCGTTGCGGAGACTTCCTCGCTGCTGCTCGCCAGCGTGTTCGTCATCCCCTTGATCTGTCCCGCGATCCGGCGCAGGTTCCCTATCATCGCGTTGAACCCCTGCGCCATGTCGCCGACCTCGTCGTTGCTCATCACGGCGACGTCCCGGGTCATGTCGCCGCCCGCCGCCTTCTCCGCCACGTCGCGGGCCGACTCGACCGAATGGTGCAGCTTGCGGATCACTACGACGCTCACCCCCAACGCGATCCCGATTCCGAGGACCACGCCGAAAAAGAGCCCCCATCGGAGCGTCCTGATCGTGGAGGCAAGGCGCGAGAACTTATCAGCCTCCGCCTTCGCGAACAGGTCGCTCATCTTTTCGAGGGATTCCATCAACGGCCCGTCCTTGCTTTTCACGAGCTTGTCGACGGCGGCGATGTCCTTGCCGGACCGGCGCTGGCGAACCAGTTCGGAGAACGACTGCTCATATGCGGTGAGGGCCTCCTTCGCCTTCTTCGACTCGGCGAGCGCCCCCGCATTGCCTGCCATGAGATCCTCGAAGTTCTTGATGTTCCTCTTTTGCTGCTCCATCTCGTCCGCGAAGTCCTTAACGTATTTCTCGTCCTTGCGGATCAGGTAGTTCTTGAAGGCGTGGATGGCATGCCCGAGGTCGACCTGGCTCCTCATGGCGGGTTCCCGCTTCGAAAAGTCCGCATGGGAAATATTTTCGAATTTATCGAGGAAGAAAGTAAGACCGTAGATCGCGGCAGCCGTGCCGGCGATCATGATGATAGAGACGAGTCCCACCAGGCCGTACATTTTTTTCGCGAACGTGACCTTCATGATTCCCCCGGGGCCCCCAGATTGATTTACCTACATGCCGGCCGCGGCCTTGACCATCGTCGTCTCCCCTTCGGAAACCCCCAGGAGCCTCTCGATGTCCAGGAGGATGAGGAGACGCTCCTTGAGCTTCCCGACCCCGCGGATGTACTCGGAACCGACCCCCGAAGTCATCGGAGGGGGAGGCTCGACGATGTCTGACGGGATTCGCAGAACCTCGGAGACGGAGTCGACGATGATGCCCGCTGCCGTACCTACGTCCACGACGACGATCTTCGAGTGGGCGTCCTTCTCCTTGTGCGGAAGGCCGAATTTGCTCCGCAGGTTGATTACCGGGATGACCTTCCCTCGCAGGTTGATGACGCCCTCGATGCACGGCGGAGCGTTCGGCACCGCCGTGATGTCCATCATCCGGTTGATTTCGTGGACCTTGAGGATGTCCACCCCGTACTCCTCGTCGCCCAGCCGGAACGTTACCAACTGAATGATCTTCTTATCGACGGTCAGCGCTTCCATGGCCCTCCCCCTGAACGTTTTGCAGCCCCTGTCTTATCGGCGCCGCGCACGGCGTTCTTTAGCCGACCTGCCGGGATCCCGACGGATTCCGTAATGTTACGACTAAACCGCGTTCACTATTTCCCCCGCGACTTCCTGCAGGGGCACCACCTTGTCCGCAAGCCCCGCCTCGACCACCGACCGCGACATCCCGTAGACGACGCAGGTGGACTCGTCCTCGGCGATTGTTCTCCCGCCCCCCGACTTTATGGCCCGCATGCCCTTTTCGCCGTCGTTCCCCATGCCCGTGAGGATCACCCCGAGGGCGCGCCCGGGAAAGACTTCTGCGACCGAGGCAAGCATCACGTCCGCCGACGGCCGGTAGATCAGGTCCGGCCGGTTCTCGGAAACGGACACGACGCACTCGCCGGTCCGCCCTTTCCGTATGCTCATATGCCCCCGCCCCGGCGCCACGAAGACCACGCCCGGTTTGAGCGATTCCCCCTCCTCCGCCTCCTTCACCGACACCCGGCAAAGTTCGTTCAGCCTCTCCGCGAACGGTCCCGTGAACGCCGGCGGCATGTGCTGCACTACGACCACCGGAACGGGGAATTCCTTCGGAAGCTTCGGAAGGACTTCCTGGAGCGCCTTGGGCCCCCCGGTCGACGTGCCTATCGCCACTATGCCGATCCGCCGTTCGATCCGGTAACCTGAAGGATCCGGCCTGGGCGGCGACGCCTCCGGGCGGACCGCCGTAAACCTTCTCGGCGGAACGATCCGCCGCCGCCCGATCTGCTTGACCTTTTCGAGCAGGATTTCCCGGATGTTGACGATATTGATCGAAAGATCGGACAGGTTCTTCGGGATGAAATCGACCGCCCCGATTTCGAGCGCTTCGAGGGTCGCCTTGGCGCCGGCCATCGTGAGGGAGCTCACCATGATGACCGGAACCGGATTCGACGCCATGATCCGCCGAAGCGCCTCGATGCCGTCCATCCTCGGCATCTCGACATCCATGGTGACCAGGTCGGGCTTCAGCTGGACGACCTTGTCCAGCGCGTCCAGGCCGTCCCGGGCGGTCCCGGCGACCTCCACCTCGGGATCCGACGAAAGCATCTTCCCGAGCGCGCTCCGCATGAACGCGGAATCGTCGACGATGAGTACCCGGACCGGCATCCTTTAAGCCTGCCGGGTGCGGAACCAGCCCGCCGTGCCGCTCAGCTCTCCGGCAAGACGGGAAAGCGTATTGGAAAGGTTCTTGATCTCCGCCATCGATCCGCCGAGCTGCCTCGTGACGGCGGAGACGGATTCCATGTTACGGGATACCTCCTCGGACGCCGAGGACTGCTGCTCCGTCGCTGCGGCGATCCGCTGCACCATGTCGGTAACCTGCTCCACGAGGGAGGCGATCTCTTCTATGGAACCCTTCGTGTCTTTTACCCGGGCAAGAACGCCTTCCACGGCGGCCCGCTCGGTCTTCATGCCGCCGACCGTCACGTCGATTTCTGCCTGCATCGCCTTGACCCTGCCCGCGATGTCGTCGGCGGAAGCCGACGTCCGCTCGGCAAGTTCACGGACGTTGTCCGCAACCACCGCGAAGCCCCTTCCCTGGTCTCCGGCTCGCGCCGCCTCGATCGCGGCGTTAAGGGCGAGTAGGTTAGTCTGGTCCGCGATCTCCTTGATGAGAGAGACGATGGTGTTGATGTCCTGCGATTTCTGGCCGAGGGCTTCCACCTTCGAGGCGGAATGGCGGACGGACTCGGCGAACCTGTCAAGCTCCTTCATCGTTACGTCCATAGTCTCCTTTCCGCCCACCGCCGCGGTCTTCATCTTCCGCGCCGCCTCCGCCGTGTTGAACGCGTTTTTCGCCATGTCGACGTTCGTCTGGGACATCTGTGTGGCCGCGGCGGCGGACTGCTCGATCTGCGCGGCCTGGTCCCTCGCCCCTTTCTCCAGGGCGGAGGCCATCGAGGAGAGGTTCTCGGAACTGCCCGCGAGGCTTTTGGTCGAAGCGGATATTTTCCCGACGACCTCCTTCAGGCGAGCCACCATGCCTTTCATTTCCGTCAGGAGCAAGCCTGTCTCGTCCTTTCCCTTCGCTTCTTCGATACTCACAGTGAGGTCGCCTTCCGCGATCGCGGCGACCGTGCCGACCGCGTTGTGGATCGGGCGGGTAACGCCGCGGACAAAGAGGAACGTGGCCAGCACGACGAGACCGGTGAGGACGATGGCCGCGATGACGACCCGGAACGTCAGGCTGTTGACGGCGTCGTAATACTCGGCCTTCTTGACGCCGACGAACAGCACGCCGATGATGTCTCCCTTCTTGTCGCGGATAGGATCGTACGCTGTGAAGTACGGCTCATCGAGGATGGCCGTTTCCCCCCGGAACGACTTCCCGCTTTTGAATACCGCGTCGTAAGCCGCTCCTTTAAGCTGCGTTCCCACGGCCCTGGTGCCGTCCGCCTTAAGGACGTTCGTCGTCACCCGCACATCCCCCATGAATATAGTGGCCACGCCGCCGAAGATGTCCTTGACCTTGTCGGGCAGCTCGTAGTTGCCGTTGCAGACGTAACTCCCGGCCATCAGCTTGCCGTTCTCCACCCGGAAGTCCGTTCCCTTGTCTTTGAGCACCACCCAGAACGTCTTGATACGCCTATCAAGCTGGACGTTGGCCTGCCTCGTCATCTCCTGCCGGAATTGCACCAGGCATATTCCCGTCAGAATGCCGACGGCGGCGACGATCAGGACGACGTTTACGGCCGTTACCTTGAAGCCGATCTGTCTATCCGAGAAAAATTTCATGACGTAAGCCCTCCACCCTTTAGAATCCGTATTCCTTCAGCAGGTCGTCTACGCCGCCCTGCGACACTTTTTCCACGGCAGGCCCCGCCGCGCTCTGGGCCATTTCGATCTTCAGGCCGAACGTCGTCACCATCATGACGAGTTCCTTCTCGATGTCCTCGACGAGCCGGATCACCTTCTTGATCGTCTGCCCGGTTATGTCCTGGAAAGACTGTGTCGTGATGATCTCCGTCAGGTCGTCCTCCAGGGCATTCTTGAAGCTCTTCAGGTATTTCACGGAATCTTCGGGCGACTGGATCTGCCGGATGTGCCCGGCCAGTTCGTCCATGCCGAGAAGGTGCTTTTCGACGATGCCCATGGTCTTGTTGGCGGCCTCTTCCGTTTTGTCGATCACGAACTGGAGCCGGTCGATGGCGTTCGGCACTTCGTTCGAAGCGAGCGAGCTGATCTTCGGATCGATGGCCTCCTTGAAGCTCTTGAGAGAGTCGTGGAGCCTTCGGGTGACCTTTCCGACCTCCTTGAACAGCCCTTCCGAGGAGGACTGGGCGATCTTCTGCACGACCGCTTCCGCCTTCTCGTAGTCCTTCCCGGCCATCGCCTCCATGAACGCCAACAGCGGCTCCAGGACCTTCTGGTTGGGGTCGCTCGACTCTATTTTTTTACTGATGAAATCCCTGGCGTCCCGCAGCTCCCTTCGTTCAACGTCCCCACCCATCGTCTGGACCGTAGTAACGACTTCAACCTTGTCCGCATCGTTCGTTTTCCGAATATCAACGACGTTGTCTTCGAAAATGCCGGCGGCATCGTCGGGAAGCAGCTTCCGCGTGTCGAGGAGCACGACGAGCCTTTCCTGGTACTTCGCGATCCCCACGAACTGCTCTCCCGACCCGTTCAGAAGCCGGTCGGGGGGCTCGATGGACGACTCGTCGATGCCGATGACCCCGGTGATCCCGTCCACCATGATCCCGAACGTGACTTTCCCGTTGGTGAGGACGATTATCTTGTCCCCTACCCCGTTTCCGCCGCCTGTCCGCACGAGCTTCTTCAGGTTCACGACCGGTATCACGCATCCGCGCAGATTGGTGACCCCTTCTATGTACTCCGGGGCGCGGGGCAGGCGGGTCATTCCCGGAATGTTGATGATTTCACGGACTTTAAGTATTGGAATGGAGTATTCTTCGCCTCCGAGCTTGAACCCTATGTACTGAGCCATGTCCTCCCCCTCGCAACCGGTTGCCCGGTACGTCTCACGACGCCCTGCCCGGTCCGGGCAGGTTCCTCGAAATGCTCGCCACGTCGAGGATCAGGACGACTTTGCCGTCGCCCGTTATCGTCGCCCCTATCATGTGGGCCGAATCGACCTCCAGGCCGTCGATCGGCTTGATCACGACATCTTCCTCGCCGATGAGCCCGTCCACGCCCAGGCAGAACCGCCTGTCGCCGACGGCGACGACCACCGCATACCTGTACGGCGATTCTTCCGGCTGCCCCTTTCCGATTCGCTCCGACAGCTCGAAGTACGGGTGAACCTTATCCCTTATGACGAGCACCTTCTGCCCCGCGACCATCGCGATCTCCGACGGCGTGACGCGGAGGATCTCTTCCACCAGGGTGAGCGGTACCGCGTACCTGCCACCCGCCGCCCGCACCATGAGCGACTGGATTATCGCGAGCGTCAGCGGGATGTTTATCTGGAAGGTCGTTCCGGCGTCCTTGCGGGTTCTGATATCCACGAAACCGCCCAGCTTGGCGATGCTGGTCCGGACGACGTCCATCCCGACCCCGCGCCCGGACAGCTCCGTGGCGACGTCCATCGTCGTGAACCCGGGCTGGAAGATCAGGTTCACTGCCGCATCGTCCGACATCCGTTCAGCTTCTTCCGCGGTCACAAGCCCCTTTTCCATGGCCTTTTTCCTGACGCGCACGACGTCGATCCCGCGGCCGTCGTCGGACACTTCGATGACGATCTGGTTCCCCTTCTGGCACGCGTCTATCGATATGACTCCCTGGGCCGGTTTCCCCCTTGCAGTCCGCGCTTCGGGCTTTTCGATCCCGTGGTCGATGGCGTTCCGGAGGATATGGACCATCGGATCCCCGATGTGCTCTATGACCGAGCGGTCCACCTCGGTGTCCTCGCCGTGGATCTTGAGCTCGACGTCCTTTCCCCGTGAGGACGCGATGTCCCGGACGATCCTGGGGAACTTGCCGAAGACCTTCTGGAGCGCCTGCATCCGCATCTTCATGACCGAAAGCTGCATGTCGGACGTGACGAGGTCGAGGAACGACACCGTCTCGGACAGGTTTTCGACGACGGGATCGTCGCCGTACTGGAGACCGATCGCGCTCACGAGGGTCAGCAGGCGGTTCCTCGCGAGGACGACTTCACCGGTGAGGTCCATCACCTTGTCGATGCGCGCGATGTCCACCCGCAGGTTCTGGACGGAGTCCTTCTTGCCGGGAAGGTTCCTGTCCCCCTCGGGAGCGTGGGCGGCGGGAGCCGACGCCTGCGATGCGGGCACATGCGTTGCCGCCTTGGCTGCCGCCGGGGCCGATGCCGGCACGGGAGCCGGGACGCCGGATCCGTTGCCGGGCGCAGGCGTGCGGGATGCCGTTTCCATTGCCGGAGCGTGCGCGGAGCCGGCGGGAGCCGCGCCCGACGGCTTCCCTCCGTTCCCCTCCGCATCGGCGAGCGCTTCCGCCAGTTCCGCGATGAGGGGCGAGATGTTTTCGGACATATCCTCGCGGTGCTTGACGCGGGCGATGAGGATCCGGAGCATGTCCACACTCTTCAGGATCACGTCGACCAGGGGCTTCGAAAGTCCGATTTCGCCGTCCCGAAGCTTCTTCATGATGTTTTCCGAAGCGTGCGAAACGTCGACCACCGGCTGGAATCCGAGGAACCCGGCCGCGCCCTTCAACGTATGGACACACCGGAAGATATCGTTCAGGATTTCCCTGTCGTGCCCCCTCGCCTCCAGCTCCACGAAAAGAGGGTCGATACGGTCGAGCGACTCCTCCGCCTCGGTGACGAAATCGGCCACGATTTCCTGCATCTCGTCGGACATCGGCGTTCTCCGCTACTTCCCGACTTTGTCGAAGATCTTTTCGATCTTTTCCCTCAGGATCTCCGCTGTGAACGGCTTCACGACGTAGCTGCTCACGCCTGCCTTGATCGCCTCTATCACCTTCAATTTCTCGGCTTCGGCGGTCACCATGAGGAATGGCATGCCCATGAGTTCCGGGTCGCTCCGCACCTTCTTGATCAGGCCGAGCCCGTCGAGATTCGGCATGTTCCAGTCGGAGACCACGAACCCGAACCCGCCTCCTTTGAGCTTCGCGTACGCCTGCTCGCCGTCTTCCGCCTCGACGATGTTCTCGTACCCGAGCTGCTTGAGGAGGTTCTTCACGATCCGGCGCATCGTCAGGAAGTCGTCGACGATGAGTATCTTCTCCTTGTAGTCAAGCAATGCCCTGTCCTCCTTTCCGGAAGATCTCGCCCAGCATCTGGCGGATCTTCATCGCTACGACCTCGGCGGTCACCGGTTTGCAAAGATATCCGTTCACTCCGGCCGCTGTGGCCTGCCGCTTCTCCTCCGCGTCGGTGGACGTGGTTATCATGAGGGCGGGTATGTCGGCCGTGGCGGGGTTCCCCTTCATCGTCCGGATGAATTCGATCCCGTCCATGAAAGGCATGTTCAGGTCGGTGACGACCAGCTGGATTCCCCCTACTCCCAGTTTTTCGAGGGCGTCCAGGCCGTTCTCGGCGGTCTGTATCTCGAATCCGTTCCTTTTGAGAAACAGGCCCAGGAGCTTGCGGGTCGTCCTGTCGTCGTCCACGATAAGGATTTTCATGACGCCGCCTTCCGATAGAGGACGACCGAGTCGATGACGGTCGGCTGGAACGCCCGCGTCACCGAATGCAGGCTCTCGGACGTCCCGACCAGCAGAAAGCCTTCCGGCGCAAGCGCGTCGTACAGCAGCGAGACCGCCTTCCGCTTCGACTTGTCGTCGAAATATATGAGGGCGTTCCGGCAGAAGATCACGTCGACGTCGCGGATCGACCGTACTTTCCTGTCGTCGACGAGGTTGATGTTCGCGAAAGTCACCGATTTCCGGAGCCCCTCTTCCAGCTCGTAAGTCCCGTTGTCCCCCCGGAAGTACTTCTGCTGGTAAGAGGGCGGCACGTTCCGGACGGCGTAGGAGGTGTAGACCCCGCGCCGCGCGGAATCGAGCACGGCTTCGCTGATGTCCGAGCCGACGATCGTCGCCTTGACTGCGGGAGCTGTTTCCCGCAAGACCGCCGCTATCGTGTAGGGCTCCTCTCCCGTTGAGCACGCCGCCGACCAGACCTTGATGGAGCGTTTCCGTTCCATGACCCGCGGCACGACATGCTTCGCGAACACGTCGAATTGCAGGGGCTCGCGGAAAAAGTAGGTCTCGTTCGTGGTGACGGCGTCGTAAAGCTGCCTCAGCGCTCCATTTCCCTGCGACTTCAGGCGCCCCAGGTAGTCTTCGAACGTAGCGATGCGGCTTTCGGCCATGAGGCGTCCGAGCCGGTTCTCGAGGAAGTACTTCTTGGTGTCCTGAATGTAGATTCCCGTCAGTTCGTAGATGAAATCGCGCAGGCACCGGAACGTCTGGTCGCTCAGGGCAACCTTCGGAATCATGGCCTCGGACTCCCGCCGCCGCGTCCGCGGGCGAACTCCTCCACCATTTCACGCGCGCGCCCCTCCAGGACCCCGGCGGAAGCTACCAGCTCCTCCGGGTCTATGGCGGCCAGGGCGCGGAAGACCTCTTCCGCCACGTCTTCGTATTTTTCCTCGCGAAAAAGGGACAAGAGAGGGCCGAATGCCGCCTTGTCCCCGGAGGCGCCGAGCGCCTCCGCCGCCGCCTTCCTGACATGGCCGTCCGGGTCCCGGATCGCTTCCACGAACGCCTCGCGGGCGCCGCCGTCCCCGATCCGCAGGAGCGCGGATGCGGCCGCCCTCCGCACGTCGCGCACGTCGCCTTTCAACAGCGCAACGAGTCCGGGTACGGCTTCACGCAATCCCCTTTCTCCGATGACCTCGGCTGCGACGACCCTTGCCCGGAACCGCAACGAGGAATCGCCGAGAATCCGCTGCAGGGTTTCCGGACGGCGCACGGCGCCCAATATCTTCTTGATCGAGGCAAGGATTTCCTCTTCCTCGGGATTCGACGTGTCCAGCGATCCTGCGATATCGAGGATCGACCGAAGGATTTCTTCGTCCGCGATCTCGACGAGGGCCCGGAGAGCGACCAGCCGGTCCTCCCATTCCCCCTCGCTTCGGAAAATTTCCAGAAGGTCCCCGGAGACGCAGGCCAAAGGCAGCGGTACCCCCAGACGGAGAATGCTCTTCAGGTAAACCGCCCTCTCGTCCCGCTCGGCCTCTCCCAGGGACGCAAGGAGGGCATCGCCGGCCCGGGGAGAGCCGATCGCGCCGAGCGCCTCTATCGCGGCGCAGCGGGTGGCCGGGGACGAATCCGACAGCAGGGACAGGATCGGCTCCACCGCCGCCGGGTCCTTGAGCGTCGCGAGCGCATCAAGCGCCGTGAACCGGATCCACTCCATGTCCTTCAGGGCAGCGATGAGCGCGGGCAGCGCCTCGCGGCAGCCGAGCTTCCCGAGGGCCTGGGCTGCGGCGGCCCGGACGTTCGGGTTGGGATCGCCCGAAAGCCGCTCGGTAAGCGCCTGCTCCAGTTCGCGCGCCCCGGCGTCCGCTATCAAGTCGATCGCGAACTTCCGGACGTCCTCGTCCTTGTCCTTGACCAGGGGGGCAAGAAGGGGAACGGCATCCTTACCGATCTCCTTCAGGATAACCATGGCCATGTTGCGCGGAATGGAGGTCCCGCGCAGTAGCGGGAGGACCGCCCAGGCGACTGCCTCCCCCCCGATGGCGATGAGCGAGCGCATCGCGGCGTCCTGCACTCCGGGGTGGGAGTCCGAAAGCGCCTTGACGAGAGGATAGATTCCCCTTTCGTCCCAATTCGACAGCGCTTCAACGGCTCCGCGCCGCTTCGAGGCATCGGAGCTTGCCAGATTTTTCAGCGTTCTCGCCAGCATGGTCCCGGTCCGCACCCCCTTCCTTATCGGTAAATCATGAATTCCCTTAAGCGAAATCCTCCGTTCCCATCCTTCAGGGAAGCGTCGATCCGAACCGCGACTTCAGGCGCAGGAGCGCCTGGCTGTGCAACTGGCACACCCGTCCCTCCGTCAGCCCGAGGGCCTTGCCTATTTCCTTCATCGTCAGCTCGTCCCAGTAGTACAGGGACAGGACAAACCTTTCCTTGTCCGGAAATTCCCCGATGGTTTTTGAGATCATGTCCTTGAGGTTCGCCGTTTCGGCCAGCGACTGGGGGTCCTTCCCCGCCGGGTCCGGTATGTTTTCGAGGGCGTTCCTGCCCCCGTCCTCGCCTCCCCACGCGCCCAGGTCTTCGAAACGGAGCTGTAAAGCCGCGCTCCCCTCGTGGAGCGTCTTGTAGTATTCGTCGAGCGTTATGCCGAGGGCCTTTACGACCTCGATGTCTTCCGGCGCCCGCCCGAATTCCCTACGGAGCTTCACATGGGCGTTCTTGAGGACGTTTACCCTCTCCCTCACGCTGCGCGGAACCGGGTCGGCCGCCCGCAGCTCGTCGAGCATCGATCCCTTGATGCGGTACTCCGCGTAAGTTTTGAGCTTTACCGTCCCTTCCTTGAACTTGCGGAGTGCGTCGAGAAGGCCGACCACCCCGGCGCTGACCAGGTCGTCCTCCGTGAGCCCGGGAGTCAGCCGCCAGCGGAGCCGGCGCGCCGTGTACCGGATGAACGGGAGGAACTCCTGTACGATCCGTTCCTTCTTCTCCTCGCTCTCCCTTGCCGCCAGGGTAAGCGTTTTCATTTCGATTCCGCCGCCATCGCGAACAGGTTGCCGAGGAAGAACTGGAGCGTTCCCTTCGGGCTCTCCGCGGACTGGTCGATGAAGCGGGAGGCAAGCTCGTTGACCGCCCGGGACGCGGATCCCATGGGGGCCATCTCGATGAACGCCTTCTGCGACCGGACCGCCTCGTGGACGGACTTGTCGAACGGCAGGTAGCCGAGATAGTCGAGGGAGACGTTCAGGAACCGGTCGGCGGCTATCGAAAGCTTCCGGTAGACTTCCATCGCCTCCGCCTCGTTCCGGGCCGAGTTGACGAGGATCCGGAATTCCTTCTCCTGGTACCGGGTGAAGAGCACCTTTATGAGGGCGTACGCGTCCGTAAGGGCCGTGGGCTCGGGCGACGTCACGATCACGATTTCCTGCGCGGCGATGCAGAAGAACGCGACGTTCTCCGAGATGCCCGCGCAGGTATCGACGAGAAGGACGTCGATGTCGCCGTCGTATGCGTCGAACTCCTCCAGGAGCCTCATTCTCTGGGATTCGTCGAGACGGGTGAGCTCCTGCACGCCGGATGACGCGGGGAGGATCTTTATGCCGCAGGGGCCCTCGACGATCACGTCCTTGAGCCGCTTCTCCCCGCGGAGGACGTGCTGGATGTTGAAGCGGGGAGCCAGGTGGAGCAGGATGTCCACGTTGCTCAGGCCCAGATCGGCGTCGAGTATAAGAACTTCCTTCCCCATCTTCCGAAGCGCGATGCCGAGGTTCGCAACGACGTTCGTCTTTCCGACGCCCCCCTTGCCGCTCGCGACGGTGATGGTTCTGACCGGTTTCTTCTTCCGCATGTTGCCTCCGTGGAACGATTTCGTTTCTATGCGCAAACGGCCGGAGCGGCCGCCGCCCGGCCCTCCGTAAGGATCATCCGGGCGATCTTCTCCCGGGTCGGGAACACGATGTCGCCGGGCACCGACTGCCCGGTCGTCAGGTACACGATCGGCTTTCCGCAAAGTGCGGCCACGTTGTAAATGGCGCCGTTCCTGGCGGCCTCGTCGACCTTGGTCACCCCCACGCAGTCGACAGGAAGGCGGGCGTAGGATTTCCATGCCCGGGCAAGGAATTCGTAATCGCTCGTCGCGCTCACGAGAAGATGGGACTCGACGGGGAACCCTGCTTCGTACACGGGGGCAAGCTCTGCCAGGAACGCCTCCCCCATCGGGTTGCGGCCCGTGGTGTCGATGAAAACGATGTCCTTGTCCGCGTGTCTCCCGACGCGTTCCTTTACCTGGCGTGCGTCGGAAGCGACCTCGAGCGGGATCCCCATGATCCTGGCATAGATCCGGATCTGCTCGATCGCTCCGATCCGATAGCTGTCGAGGCTTACCACCGCCGCGCGCTTCCCCGCCTTGATAGCGGCGGCGGCGAGCTTCGCGATCGTGGTGGTCTTTCCGACGCCGGTGGGACCGATGAGCATCACGGCCTTTTTCGCTCCGGGCTTGCCCTCCCGCACCGCCACTCCGGCCAGCACCGCGCCGGGCAGGTCCTTCAGTCCTTCCGCTTTCGCGCACAGCCCGCGCGCGTGCTCCTCCCGGATGCCGCGCCCTGCGAGGAAGCGAAGGAGGTCCTTTTTCACGGCCGGCGCCGGCGTTGCCGCCTCGTCCCTGCCCGCCCTGGACGTCTCGATGAATTCCCGGAGCGCGCCGACCTCCGTTTTGACCGCATCGACCAGGCTGCGCCTCAGATTCCGCAAATCCTCGTTTTCCGGCACCGGGAAAGCGGTGTGGACTGCGGACGGAGAAGAGGGAGCACGGAGGGGGAACGCGATATCTCCGGAACGGATCTCCCCGATCTCGTAGTCGACCGCCGCCGAAACCTCTACGGAAGGCCGCAGGCCTTTCCGCTCTTCGGTGGACAGGATCACCGCGTCCTCGCCCATTTCCTTCTTGACGAGGGCGAGCGCTTCGCCGAAACTCCTGGCGCGGAACGTCTTAATTTTCATACTTCACCATCCCGACGTTCGATATTCTCGAAGTGGACACCACCTCGGCGCTCGACAGGACCGGGATGGACGGCGCGAATTTCTCGAGGAGCCGCCTCAGGAACCGGCGAACCTGCATGGAGCAGAGGATAACCGGCTGGGCTCCCTTGGCCTTGACGCCTTCGAGGCTCATCTCGATGCCGCGCATGAGGCGGCCCACGATGTCGGGGCTCATCGGCTCCCCGCCCATCGCCTGCACCATCGCGTTTTCGAACCGGGGGTCGAGCGATATGACCCGAATGACGCCGTCCGGCGCCGTGAACTGGCGGGTTATGTAACGGGCCAGCGCCTGCCGAACGTGCTCGGTGAGCAGGTCGATGTCCTTGGTGGCCGGCGCGTAGTCGAGCAGCGTTTCGAGGATCGTCACGAGGTCGTTCACCGGGATGCGTTCCCGGAGAAGGTTCTGGAGCACGCGCTGTACGCCGCCGAGGGTCATGTGGGTCGGGATCAGTTCGTCCACGATCCGCGGATACACCTTCGCGACGCCGTCGAGCAGGCTCTGCACCTCGCTGCGGGTCAGGATCTCCCAGCTGTGCCTTCGGATGATCTCGGTGAGGTGCGTCACGACGACGGTGGCCGTATCGACGACCATGAAACCGGCGAGCTGCGCCCTTTCCACGTCCTTTTCCTCGATCCACCAGGCGGGGAGGCCGAAAGCGGGCTCCTTCGTCGGGATGCCGGCGACCGACTTCTTCCCGTCGTTCGAGACCGCCAGCCAGTACCCCATCATGACCTCGCCCCGCGCGACCTCGATCCCCCGGATGATGAAGCTGTACTCGTGGGGCCGCAGGGCAAGGTTGTCCTTGATGTGGATCGACGGCACGACGAAACCCATTTCCTTGGCGACCTGGCGCCGCATCGCGCGGATCTTCTGGAGGAACTCGCTTCCCGTCTCGTCCACCAGCGAAATGAGTCCGTAGCCGATTTCCAGGGAAAGCGCGTTGACCTCGATGAAGGACTCGACGCGAGGCTCCTCCTTCGACGGAGCCTCGGGCGTTTCCGGGGCCTGCGGGGCCGCCGATTTGTAGAGCAGCCAGGCCGATCCCCCCAGTATTCCCGCCATGACCAGGAGAGGCAGGTGCGGCAGGCCGGGGATGATGCCCAGGACGAGCAGGACGCCGGCCGACGTCATCAGCGCCTTCGGATTGAGCAGGACCTGCGTAGCGATGTCCCGGCCCATGTCGTTGACCGAGCCCGTCCGCGTGACCACGATACCTGCGGCCGTCGATATGACGAGGGCGGGGATCTGGGCCACGAGGCCGTCCCCCACCGTCAGGATCGTGAACGTTTGCGCCGCCTCGGCGGGCGGCATTCCCATCTGGAAGACGCCTATGATGAACCCGCCGACGAGGTTGATCCCCGTTATCGCGAGCCCCGCGATCGCGTCGCCCCGGACGAACTTGCTTGCACCGTCCATCGCTCCGTAGAAGTCCGCCTCGCGCCCCACGTCCTGCCGGCGCCTGCGCGCCTCGGCCTCGTCGATCATTCCGGCGTTGAGGTCCGCGTCGATGGCCATCTGCTTGCCGGGCATCGCGTCGAGGGTGAACCGGGCGGCGACCTCTGCTATGCGGCCCGCGCCCTTCGTAATGACGACGAAGTTGACGACGACCAATATCAGGAAAACGATGAATCCGACGACGTAATTGCCGCCGACGACGAAATTTCCGAAAGCCTGGATCACGTGCCCCGCAGCGTCCGGCCCTTCGTTCCCCCGGAGGAGGATCAGCTTCACCGAGGCTACGTTCAACGAGAGGCGGAAAAGCGTCGTCATCAGGAGGAGGGACGGGAATACGGAGAAGTCGAGCGGGCGCTGGAGATAGACGGAGATCACGAGGATCACGACGGCGAGCGAGATGGAGACCGAGAGGAACAGGTCCAGCAGGATCGGCGGAAGCGGGACGAGCATGATCCCCAGGAGCAGGACCACGCTGATCGCCACGAAAACGTCCCCGCGCTCCCGCAATGAGTCGAGGACCGTCATACCGCACTCCTAACCCGCAGGAAGACCTGGG
>JACRCO010000028.1 GCA_016218975.1 Deltaproteobacteria bacterium | reverse complement strand
GCTATGCGCCGGACCGGATGCGCCTGCGTAAGTCGATGGTCGACCTGGTTCGCGAATCGTACCGGCAGGGGAAAGTGGTCGCCGCCATATGCCACGGCGGCTGGATGCTCGCGTCGGCGAACGTCCTGCGCGGGAGAAGAGCGACCGGATATATCGCCATCAAGGACGACCTGGTAAACGCAGGCGCAACGTACGAGGACCGTGAGGTCGTCCGCGACGGCAACCTGATCACCTCGCGCAAGCCGGACGATCTGCCGGCTTTCTGCCGGACGATCATCCAGGCGCTGATCGAAGCGAAGGCCAAGGCCGGGAAAAAAGAAGCCGCGTGAGCGGCATTCGCGGACAGGAAGACCGAACGGATTCCGTATCGCGGCAATATGTCAAGACCATGCCGCATAGGTAAAATTGTATGCCGGAAGCAGCATTGTCCGGTTCGGCCATGCTGCGCAAGGCTCCCCGCCTTTCCACGATAATTACGAAAAGAACGGCGTTTTCGTGGGTTAATATATAAACCGTTTGCTTACCGGCTCTCGGGGCCGTATGGAATTCGGCAGGAGCGTACCAATGACCGCACCAGGCAAGCCGGATGCGGCTTTACCGGGTACCCATCGATGGAAATTCTTCCGGGCGGGCGGGTTCGACCAGGTCCTGCTGGAAACGGGCGCCGATCTCATGGCGCTCAAATCCCTAGATCAGAAGCTCTGGGTGGCGCTCAGCTGTCCCGTCCCAGGTATCGAATTCGACCCGAAAACGCTCGCGTTCATCGACGCCGACGGCGACGGCCACGTCCGGGTTCCCGAGGTCCTCGAAGCGATTCGTTGGGCGGGGGCTGTTCTCAAGGATCCCGACCTTATCGTCAAGCGCCCGGACTGCATCCCGCTGTCCGCGATCGACGAGGCCTGCGAGGAGGGGAAGGCCGTCCTGGACGGAGCGAATTTCGTCCTTTCCGCTCTCGGAAAACCCGGCGCCGGGGAAATCCGCCTCGATGACGTGTGCGACATGTCGCGTATCTTCTCCCGGGCGAGGTTCAACGGGGACGGTATCGTTCCGGCCAAGGCCGCCACGGATCCCGCACTCGGCCTTGTCATCGAGGACATCATCGAATGCCTTGGCCCGGAAACCGACCGCTCCGGGGATCCCGGCGTTACCGCCGGGAAGGTGGAGAGGTTTTACTCCGAAGCCCGGGCCCTTGCGGATTGGCATGCGGCCGGGGAAGGACCGGACATAAGGCCGTTCGGCGACGAAACCGCCGCGTGTTACGGGCTTTTCCTTTCCCTGCGTCCCAGGATCGAGGACTATTTCAGGCGCTGCCGCCTGGCTGCGTACGACATCCGCGCGGCATCGCTTTTGGGACCGCAGGACGCGGAGTACCTGAAGCTCTCTTCGATGGATCTCGGCGGCAGCATGGAATCCGTGGCCCAACTTCCGCTTGCGGTGGCGGCTCCCGGAGCTCCCTTGAGGTTCTTCGACCGCCTGAACCCTGCCTGGTCCGAAGCGATGCGTGAATTCGGGCGAACCGTCGCGGAACCGCTGCTTGGCGAAGTTTCCGAGCTGTCCGAGGACGGTTGGGCGAAAATATGCGCCTCTTTCCGCCTCTATGAGGCATGGCTGGCGTCCCGCCCGGCAACGGCGCTGGAGAAGCTCGATCCGGGCTATTTGAAGGCGATCCTGGCGGCGGGCGGAAGGGAAGCTCTCCTCGAACTTGCGGCGTCGGACAAGGAGGTCGAGCCGGCGGTTGCGGCCGTAGCATCGGTGGAGAAGCTCATTCGGTACTGCCGCGATCTTCATGTCTTCGTGAACAACTTCGTTTCCTTCCGCAATTTCTACACGCGCAAGGGGAAGGCGACTTTCCAGGCGGGGACCCTCTACCTGGACGGCCGCAGCTGCGAACTTTGCGTATCCGTGGCCGACGTGAACCGCCACGCTTCCATTGCCACCATGAGCCGGGTCTACCTTCTCTACTGCGAATGCACTCGCCGTGGCGGGGGAGAGAAAATGAATATAGCCGCCGGTTTCACGGCTGGGGACTCCGACATGCTGATGGAGGGTCGCAACGGCGTATTCTACGACCGCGCGGGGCGGGACTGGGATGCGACTATCGTGCGCATCGTGGAGCATCCCATCGGCATCCGGCAGGCTTTCTGGTCGCCGTACAAGCGGCTGGCGCGGATGATCGGCGAGCAATTCCACAAGATGGCGGCTGCTCGCCAGAAGGCTGCCGAGGACCGGAGGACGTTGGCGATGATCGCCGCCGGCCAAAAGGCGGCAGCCGGGCAGACTGCCGCCGCCCCACCCCCTGCGTTCGACATCGCCAGGTTCGCCGGGATCTTCGCCGCAATCGGCCTGGCGATCGGCGCCATCGGCGGAGCGCTCGCCTCCATGATGTCCGGGTTGTTCCGGCTCGACTGGTGGCAGGTGCCCCTGGTGGCGGCGGGGGGCCTTCTTCTCGTTTCCGGCCCGTCGGTTCTCATCGCCTGGGCCAAGCTGCGGCAGCGCAACCTGGGCCCCATCCTCGACGCCAACGGGTGGGCGGTGAACGCCCGGGCGAAAATCAACATCCCCTTCGGAAACTCGCTGACGGCGTTAGCGAAGCTGCCCGAAAACGCCGAGCGATCCCTGACCGATCCGTTCGCCGAGAAGAAGCGTCCATGGAAACTGTATTTTTATCTGCTGGTGATGCTGCTCTCGCTGCTGATACTGTGGCGGGCGGGATATTTTTCCGGCTGGCTCGGGAGGTGAAGGGAATGGCGGGAAGAACCGGCACAGGGGCCGCATCGGTCGCCAAGGTGACGGCTCCCCGGATTACGGGGTACTTCCCCCGCAGGAACCTGTTCCGCCTGCTCGACGCCGCGCGAAAACGGCCAGTGATCTGGATCTCTGCTCCGGCGGGCTCGGGGAAAACCACTCTTGTCGGCAGCTATATCGAGACCCGGGGCCTTTCCTGCCTTTGGTACCAGGTGGATGAAGGGGACGTGGACCCGGCTTCCTTCTTCTATTACATGGGCCTGGCGGCCCGCAGGGCGGCGCCCCGGAACAGAACGCCGCTCCCTCTTCTCTCCCCCGAGTATCATCCGAATCTTTCCGTGTTCTCCCTACGGTATTTCGAACGCCTGTACGCCCGTCTGAAACCCGGTTCCGTGCTGGTATTCGACAACTGCCAGAAGGTCCCTCCGGAATCGTTCGTGCACGATGTCCTGCGGGAAGGGTTGTCCGCCCTGCCGAAGGGATTGAACGCGATCCTGATCAGCCGGGGAGACCCCCCTCCCGCGTTCGCCCGCGACCGCGCGCATCGAACGATGGAGGTCATGGGCTGGGAAGAACTTCGCCTGACTCACACCGAGACGGAAGGTATCGCCCGTCTGCGCCGGAAGCGGAAGGTATCGAAGGAAACCGCCCGCATGCTGCACGGCAGGACGGACGGATGGGCGGCGGGGTTGGTTCTCATCCTGGAGCAAACGGACAGGCATCCCGTAGAAAGCCGAAGACTCGGGGAGCGGTCTCCCGAGGAACTGTTCGATTATTTCGCGGAGGAAGTCTTCGGGCGGCTGGAGGAAAATGTCCGGGCTTTCCTTCTCCGGAGCGTCTTCCTTGAACGAACGACCGTCGGGATGGCGGAAAAGCTGGCGGGAGAGCCTCGCGCGGGACTGATCCTTTCCTACCTGAGCCGGAACAATTATTTCACCCAGAAACACCTGCACGGCGAGCCGGTGTACGAATACCATTCCCTGTTCCGGGAATTTTTGCTGGCCCGTGCGAAGGCAGCGCTTCCCGCGCAGGATATCGCCCTGATCCAGCGGGAGGCCGCGGATCTTCTGGCCGGAAACGGCCAACTGGAGGCGGCGGTCGCCCTCTACCGGGAATGCGGCGCATGGGAGGAAGCGATGCGCATCGTACTCTCGCAGGCTTCCTCCCTGGTTGCGCAGGGCAGATACAGGACGCTTGGAGAATGGCTTGCCGCCATACCGAAATCCGAAACGGAAAATAATCCATGGATCGACTATTGGACGGGTGCAAGCCGCCTTCCGTTCGAACCCCGGGAGAGCCGAAAGGCCTTCGAGGAGGCGTTCAGGCGGTTCTACGAATTGCGGGACGTGGGAGGCGTATTCCTTGCCTGGTCCGGCATCGCCGAATCGATCATGTACGGCCATGAAGGATTGAAACCACTCGACCGCTGGTTTTCCCTCCTGGACGGGCTGATGAACGAATTCGGCGACTTTCCTTCCGAAGAGATCGGGGCGAGGGTCACTTGCAGCATGATCCGGGCCCTCGCGCTGCGCCGTCCTCCGTATTCCGCGATGGAACGATGGGCAGATCGGGCCCACCATGTTTCGCAGACCTGCGGGGACCTTTCCGTCAGGATCGAAGCCCTTGTCAACATGGCGATCTTCCGGTACGCGGAAGGGAACTTGCGGAAGCTGGAATTCCTTCTCGACACGCTGCGGGAAACGGTGAAACTCCAGGATGTCCCCCCGATTGCGCGCCTTACCGTGAACTGGCTGGAGGCGGCTTACGCCAACCTGGCCTCATGCTACGAAATGGGCATGAAGGCCGTGTCGGAAGGTCTCGCGCTGTCCGGGGCAACGGGCGTTCATGTCATGGATTACATGCTGATGGGGCAGGGAGTGCTCTGTTCCCTTAAAACCGGCGATTTTCCGACCGCGGGGCGATACCTCGGCGATATGGCGGCATCCCTGCCGTCGGCCAAGCCCTGGGAAGCCAGTTTCTATCATTACGCTGCCGCCTGGGAAGCGCTGCTGCGGGGAGAGACGGCGCATGCCGATCTACACTCATCGGAGAATCTCAGGCTTTGCGAAGAAGTGGGCAATCCCTGGACCGTATACCTGTCCCATTCACTGAGGGGATTCCTCTTCCACGCGGCCGGGGAGAACGGGAAAGCGGCGGACTCATTGTCAATGGCTTGCCAGACCGGCGCCCATAGCCGGAACGAGTATACGCGTTTCCTCTGTCTGTTGAGCCAATCATATTTTTACCTGCAGGAAGGAAACGAATCGGCGGCATTGTTGTCGCTGCGGGAAGGGATGCGCGTGGGAAGGGAGAACGGGTATGTCAATCTGTACATGTGGCAGCCGGGGGTCATTGAGGGAATCATGGCCAAGGCGCTCGACGCCGGAATAGAAACCGCCTATGCGCAGGATCTCATCAGGCGGAATGCGCTTGTTCCGGACCGGCCGTTGGATGCGGAGCGGTGGCCTTACCCGTTCGAGGTTTTCACGCTCGGCCGGTTCGATCTCGTCAAGTACGGAGAGCGGATTCCCGTCTCCAAGAAAGTTCAGCAGAAGCCGCTCCAGATGCTGAAGGCCCTTATCACCCTGGGCGGAAGTGAAATCGCGGAAGAGACGATCACAGACCTTCTCTGGCCGGATTCCGAAGGCGATCTCGCTCACCAGGCGTTCACATCCACTCTCCACAGGCTGCGCAAGCTGGTCGGAGACGAGAAGGCGATCGCGCTACGGGACGGCAGGCTGACGCTGTCGGACCGGCATGGGTGGGTGGACGCCTGGGCGTTCGAACGACTGATCGAGCAGGCAGGGAACGCGAGGAAACGGGATGCGGGAAGGGACGGCGGCGCCGAGATCCTGCGCATGATCGAAAAGGCGGTCGGCCTTTACAAGGGGCCGTTCCTTCCGGAGGAGACGAAGCACCCGAAGGCCGTATCGCTCCGGGAGCGGTTGCGGAGCAAGTTCCTGCGGGCGGTCGAAACGCTGGGCCGCCATTGGGAGAGCGCGGATGAGTGGGAGAAGGCGGTGGACTGCTATCGAAGGGGGATCGAGGCGGAGAGCCTTGCCGAAGAATTCTACCGCTGCCTGATTGTCTGTTACAGGCGGCTGGGAAGGGATGCCGAAGCGCACGCGACTTACCGCGCATGCAGGAACGTCCTCTCCGCAAGCCTCGGTATCGCCCCGTCTCCCGGGACGGAGTCGGTTTACAGGGCCACATATCCCTCATCGATTTCTTCCCGAAAGCGGAACCGGGATTAACCCGCTTTTCTCACCATGGTTCGTAGCGAGGCGGTGGAGACGGGTATGGCTACAAGGCGTCGCGACCGAGGGCGACGCAGGCGTAGTTTACACTACGTCGAGGAGCCCGACCGAGCGCAACGCAGTAGACATGG
>JACRCO010000027.1 GCA_016218975.1 Deltaproteobacteria bacterium | reverse complement strand
GGGTGTATAGATTGACAGGAGTTATCAGGACCGTCCCTGTTTTGCGTTGCCTGAGCTCGGTCTCTCTTTGGCGGAAACGGAGTCTGGTTATTCAACTGGGGTGTATAGATTGACAGGAGTTATCAGGACCGTCCCTGTTTTTTTTTAAAGGTGATCGTTATGTGGATCTTGTTTTTCGGCGACGTCGTGGGAAAGCCGGGCCGCAAGGCCGTCCGGGAATTTCTCTCCCGATTGGCAGGAAGGCGCGATGTGGATCTGGTGATCGCGAACGGCGAGAACGCCGCGGGCGGCGTGGGCGTGACCCAGCCGACGGTCAAGGAGCTGTTCGACGCCGGAGTGGACGTGCTTACCGGCGGAAATCACGTCTGGGACAAGCGGGAAGGCCTGTTTCTGCTGGAAGGGGATTCACGGGTCCTGCGTCCGGCGAATTATCCGCCCGGCGTCGAGGGGCGGGGTTGGGGCGTGTTCAGCGGGCGCAGCGGCGCTCCGTACGCGGTCGTATCTCTCACAGGCAGGGTATTCATGGGGCAGAACGACTGCCCCTTCCAGTGGATGGACGCGAACCTCCCGGCGATCCGGAGCCGCACGGCGGCGATCCTCGTCGACTTCCATGCGGAGGCGACATCGGAGAAACGCGCGATGTCGTTCCATCTCGACGGCAGGGTGTCGTTCATCGCGGGGACTCACACACACGTCCAGACCGTGGATTCGCAGGTGCTCCCAGGGGGCACGGGATACATAACGGATGCCGGGATGTGCGGGCCGTCCGGATCGGTGATCGGCATGGATCCCAAGGCGGTGCTGCGCCGATTCCGCCTCCAGGTCCCCACGCGGTTCGAGGTCGCGTCCGGCGAGCCGGAGGCTGCCGGAGTTTTTTTCGACGTGGACCCTGAAACCGGCACATGCAAGGCCGTGGAGCCGTTTGTCATGAGCGAAAGACAAATGAGGAGCGCGGACGAATGGATGAGATTCTCAAATCCCTGAAGCGGGGAGCGGTTGAAGTAATCACGGGCGAGGAGCTGGAAAAAAAGCTCCTTCGCTCCATGCGGGAAGGAAGGCCGCTGCGCGTCAAGGCCGGATTCGATCCCACTGCGCCGGATTTGCACCTCGGACATACCGTTCTCATACAGAAGCTCAGGCATTTCCAGGAAGCGGGGCACCAGGTGGTCTTCCTGATCGGCGACTTTACGGGCATGATAGGCGATCCTTCGGGGAAATCCGAAACCCGCAAGGCGCTGACGAGGGACGACGTGGAGCGCAACGCCGCTACGTACAGGGAGCAGATCTTCAAGATCCTCGACCCGGAGAAGACCGAGGTCCGGTTCAACTCGGAGTGGCTTTCCGGTCTTCCGATCGAAGAGATGGTGAGGATAGCGGCGCAGATGACTGTTGCGCGGATGCTGGAGCGCGACGATTTCCGCAAGCGCTACGAAGGCGAGCGCCCGATCTCAATCCACGAGTTCCTCTATCCCCTGTTCCAGGGCTACGACTCCGTCGCCTTGCGGGCGGACGTGGAGCTGGGCGGGACCGACCAGAAGTTCAATCTGCTTGTGGGCCGGGACCTGCAGCGCGTTTACGGGCAGGAAGCGCAGGTGGTCATGACCACACCGCTCCTTGTGGGCCTTGACGGCGTAAACAAGATGAGCAAGAGCCTCGGTAATTACGTCGGCATCACAGAGCCGCCGGAGACGATCTTCGGAAAGATGATGTCGATTTCCGACGACCTGATGCTCACGTATTACGAGCTTCTCTCCGGCATCAGCATGAACCGCCTGGAGGCGCTGAAAAAAGGGATCGGGGACGGTTCGCTCCATCCGATGGATGCGAAGATTTCGCTCGCGGAGGAGATCACCGCGCGGTTCCACGGGCAAATGGCGGGTAGAGAAGCTTTGGAAGGGTTTCGCCGCCGGTTTTCCGGGAGGGAGTTTCCCGACGACGCGCGCAGGATTTCCGGCACCGCCATAGGCGACAGAAAGGATCTTGCTTCCGTCGTGTCGAAAGTGTCCGCGTCCTTCTCCTCGCGCTCCGCGGCGCGAAGGCTCATTGAGCAGGGAGGCCTGGAGATCGACGGCGAGAAGGCGACGGACCCGGCGCGGGAGATCGATCCCTGCGGTGAAATACGCCTGAAAATCGGGAAGAAGGAGTTTGTCGTAATTTCCTTCGGGTAGTCGCCGGAAACTTCGATTTTTTTCTTGCATCGTAAACTCCGTTCGGCTATATTTCTTTGTCCCCTGGAACGGTTGAGGGAACGCTCCTTTCGGATGTAAAATGAAATCGGGGAGCGGTGATTATCCCTTGACAAGCTTTTCGCTCTTTCGTATATTGGCAAGTCTGCCTTGAGGGTTTCCCGGAGAGGCGATCCAATCGGATCTTTGAAAACTGAACAGGGAATGCAGAGGTGCGTAAGGATCCTGTCTTATCCATTTCAAAGTGGAGAGTTTGATCCTGGCTCAGAACGAACGCTGGCGGCGTGCTTAACACATGCAAGTCGAGCGCGAAAGGGGGGGCAACCCCCCGAGTAGAGCGGCGCACGGGTGAGTAACGCGTGGGTAACCTGCCCCCGGGCGGG
>JACRCO010000026.1 GCA_016218975.1 Deltaproteobacteria bacterium | reverse complement strand
TTCTTCTTTCGTCATGATCAGAAGATTGGCCGGATCGTTGTTAAGGCCATTGTAATCGCGGTGGTGCACTACGTGAGCGTGCCAGCTAATGCTCTTGCCGGTCTGCTGGTGATTATGGAAGTTTGCGATCAGCCGGTGCTCGAGCTCCCAGTTCGGGCGATCGGTCGTGCAGATCCACCGGTAGGGCTGCGAGCTGCTGTTCGAGTGCGGCAGCACCTTCTCAAACGAGGAGGTGCGGCGGGTCATGAGGCTGAGGCTGTCGCCGGGCGCCAGCTCCCGGGCCTCCTTGACCCTACCGTCGGAGAGGACGAACTTGTGGTTCTCCGTAGCTCTCACGAAATTGCCGTCGTCGAGCACGACTTTGAGGATTCGTTTGGCGCGCCCGGTGAGGCGTGGGTTCCGCATCATCCGGACCGTTGGTTTTCCCTTATCGTTGCGGCAGAAGACGGGAACATCCTTCCCTTCCTCCGCTAACTGCCGGATGGGAATGCTCCCCCGGCCGTCGGCCACGGCCACGAGCGTTTCACCGGCGAGACACGGATTCGTGCTCTCGATTTCGCCGAGCCTGGGAGTGGGGTTGTCCCGGTTGATCCGGTCGATGAAGATGATACCCGGCTCGCCGTTGCGCCACGCGGAGTCCACGATCTTCTCGAACACCTCGCGGGCTTTGAGGCGCGCGGGGTTATCGCCGGAATGGGGGTTGACCAGCGGGTACTCCGCGTCGGCCTCCACCGCTTTCATGAACTCCTCGGTCAGCGCGACGGAGATGTTGAAGTTGTTCAGCCGGTCGCTCTTCGATTTGCAGGTTATGAAATCCAGGATGTCCGGATGGTCGACCCGCAGGATCCCCATGTTGGCGCCCCGCCGCGTCCCGCCCTGCTTGATCGTTTCGGTGGCCGCGTCGAAGACCGTCATGAAGGAGATCGGGCCCGACGAGATTCCCTTGGTGGACTTCACAACGTCGTGCTTCGGGCGCAGGCGTGAGAAGGAGAAACCGGTCCCGCCGCCGCTTTTATGGATGAGCGCGGTGTTCTTCACCGCATCGAAGATCGATTCCATCGAATCGTCGACGGGCAGAACGAAGCATGCGGAGAGCTGCTGCAGCTCCCGGCCTGCATTCATCAGGGTGGGGGAGTTGGGCACGAAATCCATGCGGGCGATAGCCGCGTAGAACGTTTCCGCCCACTTCAGCACCACCTCGGGAAGGGCGTTGTAGTAGAATCCTTCCGCCGAGGCGATGTTGTAAGCCACGCGGGCGACCATCTCCTCGGGGGATTCCAGGTTTTCGCCGCGTGTATCCTTCTTCAGATACCTGCGCTCGAGCACCTTCCGGGCGTTTTCCGTGACCGGCAGCGGCCCGTATTTCCGGCGCATTTTTTCGGCCCATTCCTTCGGCGGGATTTCGGTATTCCCTTTTCCCGAGGGGCGCTTGACGGCATCCGGAAGGGCGGAATCAGCTTGCGCAGGGGCAGGAACATTAAGGTCCATCGTTTCGACTCCATTCTTTCGGCATTCCCTTACCCCGGGAGGAACACCTACTAATTATATTAGCCTATGTTGTGGGTTTGCGCGGCACGCATACAAGATATTGTGTCCCCCATATCCTGTCAAGAAAAACGCGGGTAAAAAAAATAATTCCTTCAACTGCTCTAATCCATGCGGTTTCGGGCGGAATAAAACAGGGTTTATTGCGTTTGCCGCCTTCAAGTGAGAGTTTCATATTGTGGCTGTTTTCCGTATTTCCCTCTTTATTTCGGCAATCGCATTTCCGGTTCGCATTTCCGTTGCGGGATGACGTGCGCCGCGGGCATTACGGACTCTGCCGTTCGGATCCATTTTCGGTTCCATTGACGGGATGACACGTTAAGTTTCGGCTTGATTCTGTTGCCGTGTTGCTGTAAGTATACAGCGTTGTTGTTGGTATACAGTCGACAATTGCCATCACGGATGTCATTTGACCTCTTGGTCGTAACTCTCGAAACATCCGGATGAAGAAAGGGGCGTCCATGCTTCCCCTGCGCCGTGACTCGATCCGCATCGCAGCAACGACTGTCCTCCTTGCGCTTGGCTTGCTCGCGGCCGCACTACGCACCGACGGTTTGGCCCTGGACAACGGGCAATGCTTCGACTGCCACGGAGACTCGGGCATCCTCTCCTGGTCGGCCCAGGAAAAATCCGGCAACGTCAAGCCGGGAGGGCCCGCGAAACCGCAGCGCCACGTTCCGCCGTTCCCCGGGCTGAACCTGTTCGTGGATCCGGCGCTGTACAAGGCATCGGTCCACACGGATCTCTCCTGCACCGACTGCCATGCGGACATCAAGGACCTTCCCCATGCAGCCCGTCTTGCTCCGGTCGACTGCTCGGGATGCCACGCGGAGGCGAACAAGGCCTACAAGGCGAGCCGCCACGTGATAGTGCACCGCAAGGAGGCGAAGACGGACACGCCTGCGTGCTCCGACTGCCACGGCGCGCACGCCATAACGAAATCCTCCACCTCCACGTCGCCGGTATACTTCCGGAACGTCGCGGCTACCTGCATCAGGTGCCACTCCAGCCCCGAATTGACGAGGCGGGGTGTCATTCCCATCCCCGGCGCCGGCTCCATGTACGAAAAGAGCATCCATAATCGCGCGATCGTCGAAAAAGGGCTGAACAAGTCGGCCACCTGCGTCGACTGCCACGGGTCGCACGATCTCAAGGACCGTCTCGATCCCGCTTCCCCGATCTTCCGGACGAACATCCCGGCAACCTGCGGGAGGTGCCATTACGGCGTGTTCTCGATCTTCCGCGACAGCGTGCACGGCGTCGCCTTTTACCGCGGCGTACCTGACGCTCCCGGCTGCACAGAATGCCACGGGGAACACGATATCAGGCAGGCGGCCGACCCGGGCTCCTCCGTGTCGTTCGCGGCGGTGCCGCAGAAGACGTGCCCCTCCTGCCATGCCGCCGAAAAGCTGGCCGCAAAGTACGGCATCGCCATTGAGAAGGTCAAGGGCTACGAGCAAAGCTTCCACGGCCTCTCCCAGCGGCTCGGGGACGTTACGGTGGCCAACTGCTCCTCCTGCCACGGAACCCACGAGATCTTCCCGTCACGGGATCCCCGGTCGACGGTCCACCCCAATAACCTGAAGGTCACCTGCGGAAAGTGCCACAAGCTGGAATCGGAGATCTTCGCCAGGGGGAACATGCATTTCGGGCCAGGCGGGATCGGCGGGCAGATCAAGTTCTGGGTGGAGAAGATCTACATATGGATGATCGTAGTCGTAATCGGCGGCATGGCCGTCCACAACGGAGCCGATTACATACGCAAGATGCAGGCGATCTACAGGAAGCGAAGGGAAAGCGAAGGGCCGATGTACGAACGGATGAATCTGTCCGAAAGGGTCCAGCACGTACTGACGGCCTCGACTTTCTTCATACTGGTAATAACCGGGTTCGCCCTGAAGTTCAAATGGTCGATTCCGTTCATCTCCGACGCGACGAACGTGGCTATCCGCGCGCAAGGCCACCGCGTGGCGGCCATCCTTATGGTCGTCACGTGCCTTTACCACCTTTATTACGTGATCTTCACGGCACGCGGGCGCGACCAGTTCGCGCGGATGATGCCCCGCTGGCAGGATGCCCTGGACATCGTCGGGATGCTCAAATACCTCGCGGGATTCGATAACCACAAGCCGCAGTTCGGGCGGTACAGCTACATCGAGAAGGCGGAATACCTTGCCCTGGTCTGGGGATCGATCGTCATGATAGTCACGGGGTTCATGCTGTGGTTCCAGGACGAAACGCTGCGGCGCATCCCGATGTGGGGCCTCGACGTGGCGACGCTCGTTCATTACTATGAAGCGATCCTCGCAACGCTGGCCATCATCGTCTGGCATCTGTATTATGTGATGATCAATCCCGACTTCGCACCGCTATCGCTCACGTGGCTCGACGGAAATCTCACCCGCCACGACATGGAGCACGAGCATGCCCTTGAGCTTCAGGAGATCGAAGCCAGGGAGCGGAGCGGCAAGGCTCCGGGGACGGGAAAGACCGGAAAGCCCACGGAGGAGTCATGAAACGGATGCTGACGCTGTTTACGCCTCTTATCCTTGCCGCGGCTTTGCTTGCCTTGCCGTGGGCGGCAGGCGTCGCGGTTTCCGCAGTGAACGAATGCCAGGACTGCCACGGCGACAAGACGATCGAGATGTCCCTCCCCGGCGGCGCCACGCTGTCGCTGTTCGTCGACGAGAAGGCGTACCGCGCTTCGGTGCACGGGAAGGGGGACTGCACGACATGCCACTCGGACGCGAAGGCGCCCCACGGGAAGCTTGAAAAGGTTTCCTGCGGCAAGTGCCACCCCGACGCCGAGAAGTCATACAACGGCAGCACACACGGCAGGGACCACGCCAAGGGGAACAAGGACGTCGCCTGGTGCGCCGACTGCCACGGCAAGCACGACGTCCGCAAGTCGAAGGACCCCGCATCCCGCACGTTCCGCATGAACATCGTGGCGGTGTGCCTGAAGTGCCACAACGACCGCGTGATCGAGGAGAAGTACAAGCTCCCCGACCAGACCGTGATGGCGGCCTACGAATCGAGCGTCCACGGCATGGCGCTGAAAAAATCGGGTCTCATGGGAACCGCCGTCTGCTCCGACTGCCACGGCAATCACGCCATTCTTCCGGGGGACCAACCCCGCTCCGCGACGCACAGGCAGAACATCCCGACGCTCTGCGGCAAATGCCACCCCGGCATACTGGAGAAGTACGAGAAGAGCGTGCATGGAAAGGGAATGCGAGGCGGGATCGCCGATTCCCCCGTGTGCACCGATTGCCACGGGGAGCACAAGATCACGAAGATCAACGACCCCTCGTCGCCGGTCTTCGCGAAGAACATCCCGAAAACATGCGCCTCCGCCCGCTGCCACGAGAACGCCGGGATCGCCAGCCGGTACGCCATCCCGAAAAAACGTTTTTCCACCTACATGGAATCCTTCCACGGCATCGCGCTGGAGTACGGCATGACCAAGGCGGCCAACTGCGCTTCTTGCCACGGGTTCCACGAAATCCTGCCGGCGTCCGACCCGGAATCCAAGGTCCACCCGTCGAACATACCCAGGACCTGCGGGAAGTGCCATCCCAATGCCGGGCCGAACTTCGCGAAGGGGCCGGTGCACGTCGAGGTGACTCCCCAGAAGGCTATGGGGGTATTCGCCGTGCGGGCCTTCTACACGATCTTCATTTCCGCGCTTGTAATCCTTTTCGTCCTGCACGTCGGCCTCGAACTGCACGGCAGGCGGCGCCGCAAGAGGGCGGAGGAAGGGAAAAAGGAGTAACGACGATGAGCGGGAACCCCACGGGGACGGTCTACGTCGAACGCATGTCGCTCATGTACCGGATACAGCACATCCTTCTCATGGTCACGCTGGTCGTCCTCGCGTTGACCGGATTCGCGCTCATGTACCACGATAACTGGTTCGGCCGGGCGCTGATCGTGTGGGAAGGCGGGGTCCTTTTCCGCGGCTTTATTCACCGGGCCGCGGCGATTTTCCTTCTGGCCCAGATGGTGTACCACGCTTATTACATGCTGTTCTCGGCTGAAGGGAAGCGCGAGCTCAATGAAGTATGGCTGCGCAGGCAGGACCTGGACGATTTCCTCCAGGCGATCCGGTACAACATCGGTACCGCAAACGAGTATCCGCGCTTCGGCAAGTACGGCTACAAGGAGAAGTTCCAATACTGGGGAGCGACCGGCGGGATCTTCCTGATCTCGATCAGCGGAATCTGCCTCTGGGCCGAGACCTTTTCGATGAGGTTCCTGCCGAAGCTCTTCCTCGACCTGTGCCTTATCGTCCATGGGTACCAGGGGCTGCTCGCATTCGTCATTCTTCTCTTCTGGCACATCTACAACGAACACCTGCACCCCTCGGTGTTTCCGATGAACAACTCCTGGCTGACGGGAAAAGTCGAAGCAGAATGGATCCGCCAGGAGCATCCGCTCGAATATGAAAAACTCAAACAGGAAGGGGTTCTATGAACTTAACCCGCAATTCTCACCAGGCTTCTGCTGCGTCGGCGGATACGGGTATGTCTACTGCGGTGCCCTCGGTCGCGGCGCCTTGTATCCATACCCGTCTCCACCGCCTCGCGACGAACCTTGGCGAGAAATGCGGGTTCAAGTCGCTGT
>JACRCO010000025.1 GCA_016218975.1 Deltaproteobacteria bacterium | reverse complement strand
TTCAGGGTTCGTCGAAACGACGGACAGGGATGCCGCCTCCGTTCCGTAGGCGGCGAAGGCCAGCGAAAGCGTTCCGCCCGTCCGGTCCGGAGGCAGGCCGATCTCATCCGCCGGAATCGCGAAATCGTATACCTTGTGGCGGTACGATACCTTGTCGGTATAGGTAAACGAAGTCTTGCCCCATCTTGTCTCCACCTCCGAAACCTTGAATTCCTTGAGACCCTGCGGGGTATTTACATATACCTTGGCGTAGTCCTTGTCGCCGTCGCGGGTGTTATCGCCGGTGAAATCGATCCTGACATAAAGGTTTTTTCCATCGTTTCCGACCCAGCCGTAAGCGAACCCGGAGGGGTGTCCCGTCCCGGCTCGGCAAAATTCGCGGAATAATTGCGGGGTCCGTTCGAGGGCCTTGCCTCCCGGACCGAACGCCGCAGCCCCCTCTTTCCAACGGTAGGAGTAGAAATGGGACGCCGCTGTCATCGGCTTGAAGAGGTTGGAGAGGGGGAACCGGAATGGTGTGGTCGAGATTTTCTCTCCCTGTATCCGCGCGACCAGGGTAAGGACCGCATCTCCCGCGGGGGCCGGAAAGGTGAATTCGAGCGTCCCTTCCGAAGCATCGATCACGTCGAAATCGCGTCGGGATACCAACATCGGCCCTTGCGTCTCCGAAGTCCCCGAAATCAGGCGGGGCGGCTTGCCGGAGAGGAAGATCGCGTCTATATGGGCAGGTCCGCCGCCCTTCTTCAGGAGCCTGACCGTGACGCCGCCTGAAAACCGGGCGACCTTTCCGAGCCGGACCGCTTTCTCACGGAACGCGAGATCGAACGGCAGCGAAGCGACCTTGCGCCAGGTTCCTTCCTCCTTGAGGAAAACCTCGAAAGTCCCGCTTGTGATCGTCTCTTTCGGCGCGAAATAAGGAATCTTCCCATCCGGCCGCGGCTTTGCGGCCTCGGCCGGACCCATGTGAAGAAATGTTCCGATCGCAAAAGCGATCGCAAGGACCCCCGCAAGAACGACTCCTCCCTTTCGAAAGCGATGCCGCATTTGCATAACCTCCTTCCGACTTATATATCCGTGTCGCGCCGCGCATCGATGCAGATAAATATTCCTTTCATTACCACACATTCCGTGAACCCACCAAGGGGTAATTCGGCCGGGTCGAAATCGGACCTGTATCGTCACACGCGACAATTGAACTTTTCGGGCCGGACCGCCGAAATACCATAAATAATGAAGAAGCTCTGTAAAAATAGGGGGAAGTTCAGGCATCGGATGGTAAAATGCAACCCGACAAAATGACAAACCGTCTTTTTCTCATCCCGCTGCTGTCGATTTTCCTGTCCGTGGTTTCTCCATTGCAGGCTAGCGCTCGTTTCGCCTCCATCGAGGATGCCCCGGCGACCGTCACGCGGCACAGCGTAACGATAGATGTCGACCGGGACGGCCGCTTCGTCGAGGAGGAGGAGAAGGAGATACGGATTCGCAACGAGGCCGGGCGAGAGGACATCGGGACGTGGAATTTCGTCTATAACGCAAGAGTTTTCAAGGTGGAAGTCCTTTCCGCCGAGGCGGTGACGGGCGGGAAGACGATCACGGTTCCGCGCGAAGCCATTGAAGACAAACCGGTTGCGACCAATATGCCCGGGTTCGATGAGTATTCCAAAATCACGGTTCCGTTCTCGGGGGTTCAGGTCGACTCCATCGTCCGGCTCCGCACCAGGAGGACCCAGAAGGAAGTTTCGTTCCCCGGACACTACTCCCGGGCCTTCTTCCCGGGAACAAGGGCCGCGTGCAACGGTTTCGATCTGACGATACGATCCAAAACACCTCTGCTTGCAGCCGTCAACGATCCCGACAACCTCCTGGAAATCTCGCGCGATTCCGGCGAACAGATCGAAACTCACCGGGTCAGGCTGAGAAAAGCGTTTTTCCGCAGGCTGGTCGAGGAGCAGAAATCCTCGTTCCTGCCGGAAGACCGCCTTCCTTACGTGCAATTCTCCACGGACAGGACGCTCGACGTCCCGGCGGCCTCCGTCCTTGACGTCTACGAGAAAACAATAGCCGAGCCGCTTCCTGCGATGTTCGATGCGCTGTTGAAGGAGTTTGCGAACGGCACCGGCGCCTTCGTGGATCGACTCAACGCTCTCACTTCTTCATTCTCCGGGGGAATCCGGTATTTCGGCGATTGGCGCCCGAACAAGAACGGCTACGTGCCGAGACACCTGGCGCAGATCGCCTCGTCGCAATACGGCGACTGCAAGGACATGGCGACGGCCGTGGCGGCCATTCTGCGGAATGCAGGCGTCGGCGCCGACATCGCGTGGATACATCGCGGAGCCATACCGCCCGTCCCTCTTCCTCTGGCGACCCCCGACGCCTACAACCATGCGGTCGTCCGCGTAGCGCACGAGGGGACGACGTACTGGATAGATCCGACGAACCAGGTCAGCTTTGCGCAAGGAATCCCGGCCGACCTGATGGGCCGCGATGCGCTCGTCCTGGAAAACGGCAAGCTGCGGAAAACGCATGTTCCGTTTCTTCCGCCGTCGGCAGGCACGATCCGGGGGATCGAAACATACAATTTCACGCCGGGTGGAAACGCGAAGATCAAGGGGCGCATGGAGCTGCTGGGACGCCAGGCGGAATTGCTTACCGGCCTGGGCCGATTTTCACCTCCCGATACCATAAAATTCGGGTTGCTTCGCTTCTTTTCGGGAGGACGCCGGGTGGTAACCGGCACGGTAGGCGAATTCGACATGCTCTCACCGATCGTAAAAGACATGACGATCGATTTCACCGCGGAAGTCGAGGGAGTCGCCATAAGGACGACTGCGGGGCTTGCATACGGACTCTCTCACAAGATCATGCGAATGTTTTCGCTCGTCGATCCCGCAAAGGACCAGGGCGATCTCTTCCTCGGTCCTCCCGGCGTATCTGAATCCATAGAGCGCATCGCGGGGAGCAGTCTCGTCGGGAAAAATCCCGGGGTCTGCGCCGTCGAGTCGCCTTGGGTCGACGCGTCATGGGAGGCCGGCGAAGAGAGCGACGACCTGCTGGTTACCTCGAAAGTCACCCTGAAGAAACCAGTGCTTACGCACGCCGAGATCGCCAGTCAGTCATTCGCCGACCTGCAGGCGGGCATCCGCCGGTGCTTCGGCGACTATGCGCTTGTCTTCGAAGCGAAGACAGGATTGGCGGGAGAAGGTTTAAGCAGAAACACCACCGGCGATAAATGACCCTTTAATCCGCATTTCTCACCATCTACAGGCCTTTTATCGATTTCCTGATGCGCTCCTTCGCTTCCTCCGACAACGATTCGCCGGGCAATTCTCCGGGTTTTTCAACGGCTGATGCGAGGCGCCTGACCGTCTCGCGGATCAGGACGAGCTGCCGCTTGTATCTCGCGCACCACTTGCAGATGATCAGGTGAACGCGCACGCCGATCCGCTTGCCGATGGGGAGAGAAGCGTCCATCGACCCGGAAAGCAGTATTGTCACATCCTTGCAGGAAAGCATCACGATCCTTCTCCCGCGGTTTTGCCGAACCAGAGGGTTTCCAGGCACCGGCGCAGCAGCGACCGGGCGCGGTGCAGGATCACCCCAAGGTTTGTCTCGGAGACGCCCAGAATCTTACAGATCTCGGCGGTTCCCAAACCCTCCGTTTCCCGGAGAGTGAAAGCGTTGGCGTGGTTCGGGGAAAGACCCGCGAGGCACTTCCTGAACCGTTCCACGAACTCCTTGTTTCGGTAAATTTCCGCGGGATTACGGCCCCATTCGGCGGGTCCGGCCGTCCAGTGCCCCGCCTCATCGAGATATTCCGCATCGGGATGTTCCCCCGGATTTTCCTCCATCAGGGGAGTTTCCCTTGCCTGCCGCCTGAAATGATCGCCGATCTTGTGCTTGAGGATCCCGACCAGCCAGGTCGCTTCCGAAGAGATTCCGGAAAAAGATCCCCGGTCCTTCAAAGCCGCGAGGAATGTCTCCTGGACAACGTCTTCCGCCGCGGTGCGGTCCCGCAACCTGAGCATCGCGTACCGGAACAGGTAGTTCCCGTAGCTGTCCACCCAATCCGACGGATCGGCATTCCCGATATCCCGCATGGCACATGCTTAGATAATGCAAGGCGCCGAAAAGGTTCCCGCTGAAGCTTGCGGCGAAAAAAATAATTCTGATGTTACCGGCGGCAGGGGCTCCCGCGGGGGGGGGAGCGGTGCGGAAGCCTGTGCCGCCGGGGCAGGTTGATTTATCTACGGTCCCGTGTCAAGGCCGACACGGTGTTTCACGCCGCCGGTTTCAACGGCAGGGATGCTGTCGTCAGCCGATGCCGTCCCTCCGGCCATGGACATGCCTCCCGACCCCCCCGGCAGGGCGCCGGACTCGATAGGACCCGCGGCCTGCATGGAGTCGCTTGCCGTCCGTTCGGCGGCGGCATTGGAAAGGTCGGCCATCCCCGCGATTCTTGCCTCACCCGCAAGCGATGCCCCCGGGATCGAGCCGGACAGCAGCCCGACGGTCAAAGCAACTATCACAAATACATTCTTCATCGGTACATCCTCCTTGCCTAAATTTTTGTTCCTGGCCGTTCGTCGCCGAAAGAACCGATTCCTTACACGTCGAAAAATATTTCCGGTAGATAAAAAGACCGGTTAACCCGCACTGAGAAATGCGGGTTAGGGCTGTAAGGATTTCCTCCGTGCCGCGACTGATTGACGAAAGAAAACCGGAAGCCGCGGGCAACGCAAGATCCGGCACCCGGCTCCGGGGCATCATTTAATGAAAAGACGGGAGGCAGATACAAAATGGACAGGTTGATGACAGTGACTTTGGGAAGAGGCGAGTTTCTTCGCGCCGCCCTGCTCCTGGCGGGAGGCGCATTGCTCGGCGTTTCGTTTCCGAAGGGCCGGGCATACTCCGCGGAGCCGCCGCAGGGTCGGAAGGACGGGAAAGCGATGGAGAAGGAACGGATCAGGATCTATTCGGCCGACAAGGATGGATATGTAGTAGTGGAAAAAGTCGTCAGGACGGAACGGGAGTGGCAGAGCCTGCTTACACCCGAACAATTCCGGATAACCCGGAAGAAGGGAACCGAAAGGGCCTTTACCGGGAAATACGACGGCCATTACGAAAAAGGGATTTATCGGTGCGTTTGCTGCGGCACGGACTTGTTCCGTTCCGATACCAAATACGATTCCGGGACCGGATGGCCAAGCTATTTCGCTCCGATCGCCGGGGAGAATATCCGCACAGAGGACGATTCGAGCTGGTTCAGCAAAAGGACGGAAGTAATTTGCGCAAGATGCGACGCCCACCTGGGCCACGTGTTCGACGACGGACCGAAACCGACCGGGCTTCGCTACTGCATGAACTCGGCGGCTCTTTCATTCGCCAAACCCGAGAAGGAAAGGAAGTGAGGAGGAAGAACATGCGGGTGCTTAGGAAGTCCATGATAACGATGCTGTTGTCGCTCATTTCGACCGCCACGGTTATCGCCGGGAGCGAATCGATGGCCGATACGAAGAAAACTGCCGTTGCGAAACCGGAGAAAGCGACTTTCGCCGGCGGTTGCTTCTGGTGCATGGAAGCGCCTTTCGACAAGCTGCCCGGGGTGGTCTCGGTCACACCCGGGTACACAGGAGGGAAATTAAATAATCCGGCGTACAAGCAGGTATCCGCCGGTGGAACCGGACATGCCGAAGCTGTACAGATCGTCTACGACCCGGCCCGCATCGGTTACGACAAGTTGCTCGATGTCTTCTGGCACAACACGGATCCGACCGCCAAGGACCGCCAGTTCTGCGACGTCGGGCATCAGTACCGCACGGAGATTTTTCATCACACGGAGGAGCAGCGTGCTCTGGCTCTCAAGTCCAGGGAGGCGCTGGAGAAGTCCAAACCCTTCAAGGAACCGATCGTCACCGAGGTTACCAGGGCGGGCGAATTCTATCCGGCGGAGGAGTATCACCAGCACTACTACAAGAAGAACCCGATCCGTTACAGTTACTATCGCGATCGGTGCGGCCGCGACAATCGTCTGAAAGAATTATGGGGAGATGCGGCCGGGCATTGAGTGCAGCTTTCCGGGCAATCCCCGGGATAAAGGCCCCGAAGGCATGCTTCGGGGCCTTCTTTATCCGCCCCAATGCAGCGTACTCGTCCGAGCGGATCGAGCAGGTGTATGAAAACGATCGGCTGAATGGCAGATGGGCGCGAGATCCGGTGATGAAGGGACTGCCGGAGGTGGCCTTTCAAGCTTGCACCTGCCCGGGAGATGTTTCACCGTGAAACACGTTTCAGCAGATGTTTCAGCACGGTGCCTCTCACCACATCCCGTCTTACTTCCCGTAGTATCGAGTCTTTTTCTTGTTTAAACTCCAACGGACAGGCAATGGATGGAAGATGAAACATACGTAAACCCCCCGAAACGTTTTCAAATAGCTCTCTTTCCTGCGTAAGTTACCGTTTCCATAGATGTTTTTACTTCAATCGATCCGGCACGCATTCTGCGTATATAAATACCGGCTTATTGCCTTGTTTCGTTTCGGCACCCCACATCAATCGAAGGAGGAGCACGATGGGTAGACGGACGGTTCAAGCAGTGTTGGCGGTTCATTGGCTACTGGGCGTCGCCGGGATAGCGCAAGCAGCGCACCCGGTCGACGTGCAGCTCAAGGGTTCAACCGGGGCGGTGATAACCGCGGGGAGCAACATACCCTACAGTCCTAAACAGACTTGCGGATCCTGCCACACCTATGAGATCGACCCGACCTCTGTCGTCAAGCAGCAGACCGCCGGGGGTATAGCAGGAGCGCCGTATTCCGTTACAGTGCCGTCCCACGGCGTATCGGCGGGGTTCCATTTCCAGCAGGGGATGAACGTAGCATGGGGGGACACACAGCGGACCTACTACGGCCTGCCGGGTTTCACAAGTTCTCCAGGCATGTTCGGCAAGTATTGACCGCCCTCCAACCGCCAGTTGGCGGACATGAATGAAACGACCGCAAGCAGAATCGACCTGACCACCGATGATTTCCGCACTTCCGGCTGTGCCTGGTGCCATCCGGGAGGCGGCCCCCTTGAATACGACCGTGATGGTTTCCGCTTCGACGGAACGGTCGGCGGCTTGCAGCCCGGCGTTAACCCTCTCCAGAAGGATGCGGATTACAAAATATTCGGCATCCTGGCCGGACCGGACGCCTCTTCCTATGCGGGAGCGGGTTTTTTCGAGACGACCTCGACCACCGGCGTTTACCCTGCGGACCAGCTGATAATCCAGGGCACGATGAAGTCCGTGCTCGATCCTTCGACGGGAACGTATAAAACAGTCGGCAAGAAATACAACTCGCCGGCAGCGGGCGGAGTCGCCGAAGTGGACTGCCTCATGTGCCACTACGCGGGACGCTACGCCAACCTGGAGAGGAACTACGCCTTTCCGGGCGCGACGGCGCCGAAGCTCGCGGCGTCGCTGGGACTCGTGGGCGCAGGCACCGGCGAGGCCGGTCTACTGAACATTACGACCAAGGGCGCCCCCGGCATCAATCCTAACCCTGCCACGTCGACCTGGTCGTGGAACGAGTTCGTGGGCAGTGCGGGCACGGCAGGGAACCCCGTCACCTTGAGGACAACCGACATCGCCGGAAAGCCCGGGTCGGAGAACTGCGCGCTCTGCCACTTCCCCGACCGAAGCCTTGCCAGCAACGGCTGCGTCGATCCCGCCAAGTGCGGTCCTTCCTCAAAGCCGCTGGGGTTCACCGCTTTCCAGAAGTACATGGCCCCGGGATCGACGAAGGACGGTGACGAGATCCCCGGTGTGAACGGCAAGGACGGAAACAACGACTCTGCATGGAACGCCGTGAAAGGCCGCGTGGAAGGCGGGAAGCGCGGCGAATCCATCAACGACAACCTCAACCACGACGCGCACATGAAATGGCCGGCCTACAACGGCACGGGGATCAGGATGTCCTGCACCGATTGCCATAACGCCCTCGAGGGCAGCTACCCGGCCCTCACCGACAGCTCGGGCAATGTGATCCAGCCGGCGGTCACCGTCTTCAAGATCGACCACCAGTTTGCAAAGGGAGACAACGCACCCGACGGCAAGAACATGGACCAGCTTGATGACACGGTCACCTGCGAAAGCTGTCATGTCACCCGGACGCATCCCAACTCGGCGAGCGCACCCGTTCCCGATGCGGGCCATGCGGGATTTCCGGGCATTCACTTCACGAAGATCTCCTGCAAGACATGCCATATCCCGTGGCTGAACGGGCCTGTCGACCAGGACCTGGCGGACTTCACCGTGGGTCCGTATCAAACGTTCGAGCGCACGCAGACGCTGGAGGCTGGGGCTACGGGGATCAACCGTAGACCTCTCAATCTCTGGCGTCAAAGAGGGCACGGCGCAGGCCCCGTAGTAATCGAGCCGTTCGGGATCATGGCAGTTACGGTATGGGCAAACGCAACCACCCAGGCGGGCGAGGAGGCAGGCAGCATTTCGCCCACCTACCAGCGGCTCGGCAAGAAGGCAGCCGAACTGCTGCGGGCATATTACGGAGACGCAGACGGCGACGGCGTGTTCGACTGGCCGCTCAATCGCACGCAGGGCGGCGACAAGGCCCTCATCGTGAACAAGCCGCAGGAGATCGCCGATTTCATCACCCGGATCGGCCTGGCCGGCGGGCCTTCCAATCCCGTCATGCACTTCTACTTCAACCAGTTCACCTTAAGCCACAACGTCCGTCCTCTATCGGACGCGACGAACCCGACTCTCGGGTCTCCTGCGGGCGGCGGTTGCCTGATGTGCCACTCGAGCAGCGACCCTGTCAACCCGAAGTACAGCCCCTACTCAGTGGGCTTCTTCGATAAGAACTTTTCGCTCTTCACCCAGCCGGCGGACGGCGGTTCGGGGCTCGTGCAGACCAGCCTGCCGGCAGCTTCGCCGCTGAGCGGCAGCCTCAAGCGGATCAACGTAAAGTTCCCGTACAAGACCCCGGAGGGCTCTTCCTCCTCGGTGAACCTGTCGAACGCGGCGGGCCAGACGGTGGGTAATTCGGTCGGCCAGGGCCAGGTGCTGGGCTACGACGCCGAGACACTCGAATACCTGATGTCGCCGAAAGGCTCTTATACCATCACCGCCGGAGCGGGCCCGGGGGGCAGCATTTCACCGGCGGGGAACTTCACCGTGACCGCGGGGTCGAACCAGGCCGTATATGTAACGCCGAATGCCGGGTTCCATATCGCCGATGTCGTTGTCGACGGCACACCGGTCGGCCAGGTGAGTTCGTACACATTCTACTTTCTCACCGCGAACCACTCGATTTCCGCCACGTTCGAGCCGAACCAGACGTACACGATCACGGCAAGCGCGGGAGTAAACGGGACCATATCGCCTTCCGGCGTCACCAGCGTACAAGGCGGCACGGACATCACCTGCACCATCACCCCTGCCGCGGGGTACAAGGTCGGGACGTTGACCGTGGACGGATCGCCGAAGAATCCGTACAACACCTACATCTTCCACGACGTCTCGGCAAACCACACCATCGCCGTGACGTTCGTGCAGGACATGACCTACTACATAACGGCCAGCTCCTCGGGAAGCGGGACGATCAGTCCTTCCGGCGTGACGCCCGTTTCCAAGGGCGGAAGCCAGACCTTCACGATCACACCGAATCCGGGATGGAAGGTCTCGCGCGTAATCGTCGACGGTTACAACAAGGGGGCGATAACGAGCTATACATTCCCGAACGTCACTTACAACCGTACGATCAAGGCCTATTTCATACTGCAGTAGTCAAGGCCGCAACTGCGCAATGCTCGCGGAGGTGGCCGGCCTTCGGACCGGCCACCTCGCTTTGTTTGAACTCCGATCCATCACCCCGGACGGCGTCTCAGCACCTCTCTCCCGGAGCGAGAAATCCCCCATGCCCGCGACTCGGTTTTTTCGAGACAACCTTGCCTCGCGTCGGCCCTGACTTCGTACCGATCTTATCGCCCTCATTTGGACAGAATCCCGCATGTCCGGGCAATGACCCCTTTCCTTTCTCCATCGCTTTTCCCTGTTCCGGCGCAGGCTGTGAGGCGGCCCCGGTTCGATAATCCGCTCCGCCGGTCTTTCCGGCAGACAATGAAGCCGCGACGGAATCCCGGTCGACGAGCGCGGTCCCGCCGGCGATCAGTAAACCGACGATAATCGAAAGAATCGTCGCAACTTTTTCATTCATCTTCATTTTCCCTTACCTCCTGCGGCGAGCGCCGCGCGAACAATGGTTACGACAATCCCGCCCTCCTGAATATTAGATGATCGCCGGACGAACCACGTACGAAGAAGGCCCCGAAGATAGACTTCGGGGCCTTCGACAGACATTGACCTTCGGACGGCGTCATCCGCCGCAACAGGGAACTTTGCTCTCCGGCGCCGCGGGAACGGCACAGTTCAGGCTGGCTGCGAATGTGTCCATTTTCGCCCCGGCCCCCTTGCGGACCCGCTTCCCCATTTCGATCGCTTCCGCCACCTCCTGCGGATCGGCCCCGAATTCGAGCGCCTTTGCCGAGTGGTACTGAAGGCAGGGCTGACAGTTGGCGGTGATAGAAGCGCCCACCGCGACGAGCTCCTTGATCTTCCCGGTCATTGCCATGATGCTTTACCTCCCTTGTCAATTTTATGAATCCACTTATGAATATGAGGGTTACGCGGAAAAACGACCAGACACATACCCTCACTTTCCGGATGGAGACAGTTGGCTGTCCGAATAAACTGTACCCAGAGCCTAAGAAGAAAATTGTAACTGTATCCATCGCGATTTCGCGGTAGAATCGAATCACCATGGAGACGAAATCGAAAGATATCTCCGTTAAAAGACTGCTCTACGAGGAAGTCGCCGCGCGGATCGGAGGGCTGATCGAGCAGGGAACCTATCTGCCCGGCGACCGGATTCCTTCCATCCGGGAACTCAGCCGCCGGATGAACGTCAGCATCAACACGATCATGGAAGCGTACGCTAACCTCGAAAACATGGGGGTCGTGGAAGCCCGCCCCCAGTCAGGTTACTACGTCCGCTCACGGCTTCCCGAACCTGCGGTGAAAGACCCTGAATTCCATGCCGGGGATGAGCCCGTCGCGTGCTGCGTGTCACTCGATGAAATCCCTTTGCGGATATTGCGTACGATGGCCGACCCTTCCCATGTTCCTCTCGGGGGAGGCGTTCCGAATCCCGATCTGCTGCCGATCGACAAACTGAACCGGATGCTTGCCTCCGAATCGCGGCGCTTCCGCGTCCAGAGCGTATCTTTATCGGGTGCGCGGGGGGTCAAGAGGCTGCGCGTGCAACTCTCACGGCGGATGCTCCATTCCGGCTGCACAATCTCCCCCGACGACATCGTCGTCACTTCGGGTTGCGTGGAGGCGGTGACGCTGGCGCTCCAGGCCGTCTGCCGGCCGGGAGACACGGTGGCCGTCGGTTCCCCCGTTTTCTACACGTTCCTCCATTCCATCCAGTGGATGGGGCTCAAGATCGTCGAGATCCCGTCGACGCACCGGGAAGGGATGAACATCGACGTCCTCGAGTACGCGCTCCGAAACCAGCCGATCCATGCCTGCCTCGTCATCGCGAATTTCAACAATCCCCTGGGCTATGTCATGCCCGAAGAGAACAAGCGGAGACTGGCGGCGCTCCTTGCGAAGCACGACATCCCACTGATTGAAGACGACGTGTACGGCGACCTGGCCTTCGGCCCGGAGCGCCCCGCAGCGGTCAAGGCATATGACGAAAAAGGCACGGTGCTCCAATGTTCGTCTTTCTCCAAGACCCTTGCGCCCGGTTACCGCGTCGGCTGGATCGTGCCCGGCAGATACGGGCAGAGGATCCGGCAGCTCAAGTCGCTGTTCAACATCGCCACTGCGACGCCGACGCAGCTCGCGATGGCCGAGTTTCTCGTAAACGGCGGGTACGACCATCACCTCAGGACGATCCGCCGCGCCTACAGGCGGCAGATGGACAGGATGAGGGACGCGGTCGGGCGTTTTTTTCCGGTGGGAACGCGCGTCACCCGGCCCGAAGGGGGGTTTATCCTGTGGGTTGAAATGCCCGGGGAAGTCGATTCCCGCAAACTTTACGAAATGGCTTTGCGGGAAGGAATCAGCGTCGCTCCCGGGACCGTGTTCAGCACGACCGGTGTGGAATACGGAAACTGCATTCGCCTCAATGCCGCGTACTGGTCCGGGAAGATCGAACAGGCGCTGGAAACGGTCGGCGGAATGGCGGGAGGCATGCAATGCGCAAGGCGATGAGCCGGCGACAGTTCCTGCAAGGATAGGACATACACGCGTACATGGCTGAATTTTTCAGCGCGCCCCGCTTGCATTAGCTGCGCACAGGCGGGTTTCGAACGTTGCATGCACAAGGCCGAGATCCTTGGGCAGGAGATCGTAATAGCTGTCCGGATCGAGAGGCCGCGATGAGACGACCACGACTTCCGCAGCATAGATCCCGGGCCCCACAGACCACACATGCAGATCGGAGATCCGGTTGTCTCCCTCCGATTCGATCGACTTTCTAATTGTCTCCCTGACCTGGTCGGGTGCCTGAAGATCGAGAAGCACGCGGGCGGACGAGCGGAGCAACCCCCGGGACCAGTTCAACACCAGCGTCGCGCCGACCAGCCCCATGAAAGGATCGAGCCACTGCTGCCCGAGGTATTTGGCGGCGAGAAGCGCAAAGACCGCGAGAATCGAGGTCAGCGCATCGGCCAGCACATGTAGATAGGCGGATCTCAGGTTGTGGTCCTTGTGGCCGCGGCGGACGGAGGAATGGCGGGAGTGGCCATGCCCGCCGAGAATGGCGAGGCATGCGCCGTTGACGGCCAGTCCGAGAACCGCGACGAGGATCGCCTGGTTGAATTCGATGGGTACCGGGGACAGGAAACGCGCGACGCTCTCCCAGGCCATGGCCAGGGCGAACAGCGAGAGCATCATTGCGCCTGCGAACGCGGCCAGCGAATTCACTTTGCCCGTCCCGAAATTGAAACGGGCATCCCCGGCATGGGCGCGGGTGAAGCGGTAGGCGAATACGGAGACCGCGAGCGCCGCGGCATGGCTTCCCATGTGTAGCCCGTCGGCCAGGAGCGCCATCGAGCCGAAGGCGAGCCCTGCGGCGGTCTCGACTATCATGGTCAGGACCGTAACGATGCTCACGATAAGCGTTCGCCGCTCGGCGGATCCTTTCCTGTCCTGGCCGAACGTATGGTCGTGTAGCCAATGTTCGATGGATTCGGTGTGCATATCGGTTTCTTTCTTCCGTCCGTGAATTTTCAGTATACGACCATAACGGATCCATCCTCCCGCCCTGCACCGGAATAACATCTCGAGATACCACTGCCGATGGAGGAACGGAAACCCGCATAGGATTCACGGCCGGTAGACGCGCAGCTACGGCTTGCCCCCCTTCCATTTCCGCAACTGCGCGACCTCGTCCGACAGCTGCCCCCACACCCGCTCGGCCTG
>JACRCO010000024.1 GCA_016218975.1 Deltaproteobacteria bacterium | reverse complement strand
GAGATGGTCATGCCCGGGGACAACGTATCGATGACCATCGAGCTGATCGTTCCCGTGGCGATGGAGAAGGAATTGCGGTTCGCGATCCGTGAAGGCGGCCGGACGGTGGGCGCCGGGGTCGTCGCGGAAATCATAGAGTAGCTGATATACCTACCGGAAGCGGGGAACGGAATGAGAGACATCATCACGCTTGCGTGTTCCGACTGCAAGTCGCGGAACTACACGACGACGAAGAACAAGAAGACCATGTCGGACAAGCTCGAGCTCAAGAAGTTCTGCCCGGCGTGCAGGAAGCATACTCCGCACAAGGAGACGAAGTAAACGGCGGGGGATAGGCCAGTAGCTCTAACGGCTAGAGCAGCGGACTCCAAATCCGCGGGTTGGGGGTTCGAATCCCTCCTGGCCTGCCACTCCACTTCGTCGGGAAAGACGGGGTTTTCATGGCGAGATCGCTGAAGGACAGGTTGCTGGACCGGCTTCCGGGCACGCGTACGGCTACGGATGAGGGAAGGCCGAAAAACGGCGAAGCGGGGATGACGCAGAAGGTTTCGTCCTTCCTGCAGGAATTCAGGACCGAGATGAAGAAGGTGACATGGCCGGGGAGGAAGGAGACGGCTTCCTCCACAGCGGTCGTCATCGTCACCGTCATGATCATCGTCCTGTTTCTCGGACTGGTGGATTACGCGCTGGGCAGGATCGTATATTCCGTCCTGAACTTCTAATCCTTCACAAGAGGAAACGATGCCGAAACAGTGGTACGTGGTCCATACCTATTCGGGGTATGAGAAAAAAGTAAGGGAGTCCCTGCAGAACCGCATCGAGGCGGAATCGATGCAGGAGCATTTCGGGGACGTCCTCATCCCGTCCGAAACGGTCGTGGAGATGAAAAAAGGGAAGAAGCGCACGGGGACGCGCAGCTTCTACCCAGGCTATCTCCTGGTCCAGATGGAACTGGACGAACGCACCTGGCACCTGGTCCGGCACACCCCGAAGGTTACGGGGTTCGTGGGAGGGAAAAATCCGGCGGCGATCCCCGAAACCGAAGTCGAGGAGATCAAGTCCCAGATGGCGGAAGGCCGCCTCAAGCCGAAGCCGAAGGTCACCTTCACGGAGGGCGAAAACGTCCGTGTCGTGGACGGTCCCTTCTCGAACTTCAACGGCATCGTGGAAACGATAAAGGCGGACAAGGGGAAGGTCGTGGTGCTGGTGTCCATCTTCGGCCGGGCGACGCCCGTCGAGCTCGATTTCACGCAGGTCGAAAAAAGCTGATCGAAAGGTAGAAAGCCATGGCGAAGAAGGTCGTAGCCCAGATCAAGCTCCAGATTCCGGCGGGAAAAGCGAACCCGTCTCCACCCGTTGGCCCTGCCCTGGGCCAGCACGGCGTCAACATCATGGAATTCTGCAAGTCGTTCAACGCCCGGACAGGATCCCAGGAAGGGATGATCATCCCCGTAGTGATCACGGTCTACGCCGACCGGTCCTTCACATTCATAACGAAAACCCCTCCGGCATCCATCCTGCTCCTCAAGGCGGCGGGACTGGAAAAGGGGAGCAAAACGCCCAAGCGTGAAAAATGCGGCCGCATCCCGCGCGCCAAGGTGGAGGAAATCGCGAAGCTGAAACTGCCGGACCTCGACGTGAAGGATCTTGAGGCGGCGGTAAAGACGATAGAAGGCACCGCCCGCAGCATGGGGCTCGAGGTGTTTTAGAAGGCCGTTATCACAGGAAACGGGCATCGAAGGGAGAGAGAAATGCCGAAACATGGAAAAACCTACCTGGAAGCACGGAAAAAAGTGAACAGGGAGGCAAAGTATTCTCTCGAAGAGGCGTTGGACCTGCTTAAAGGAACCGCCCGCGCGAAGTTCGACGAAACGGTGGAGGTTGCGTTGCGCCTGGGCGTCGATCCGAAGTATCCCGATCAGCAGGTCCGGGGCTCCGTCGTTTTGCCGCACGGGACCGGGAAGTCCATCAGGGTCCTCGTGTTCGCCAAGGGGGAGAAGGAAAAAGAGGCCCGCGAAGCCGGAGCCGATTTCACGGGCGCGGAGGACCTTGTCGCCAAGATCCAGGGGGGCTGGCTCGATTTCGACAAGGCGGTGGCGACTCCGGACATGATGGGCGCCGTCGGAAAGATCGGAAAGATCCTGGGGCCGCGCGGCCTGATGCCGAACCCCAAGGTCGGGACCGTGACGTTCGACGTCGCAAAGGCCGTCCGGGATCTCAAGGGCGGCAAGGTGGAATTCAAGGTGGACAAGACGGGAACGCTTCATGCCGGTATCGGGAAGATTAGCTTCGGGAACGACAGGATAAAGGAAAACTTCCTTGCGTTCTTCGAGGCAATCCTTAAGGCGAAACCGTCGGCGGCGAAGGGAACCTATGTTCGCACGCTGGCCCTGTCCACGACGATGGGGATAGGGATCCGGATCAACGCGAACGCTCTGCAGGCGGAGCAAAGGTAAATCATTACGTACGGAAACTTCTTTTGTCAAAGACCGCGGGTTCGCAGATGTGCGATTAAGTGGGCGGCTGGAATTCGCCGCCCGTCCCACGCAGACAAGGGGAGCCGCAGGATGCCGGATGCATCGGCGATTTGTCTCGCGCGCGCCCTCTGCTTTGACAGAGGTTTCGATCGAGGTCAAATCTCTACTCGAAAGGAGGGCATGCGCGAGTGAAAAGCAAAAGCAAGGCGGACACCGTCGTAGCGCTGCGCAGTGCGATAGAAGCGCAGAAAGCGGCTGTGGTGGCGGAATTCCGGGGCCTCACCGTGACGGAGATCACAAACCTCAGGAAGAAGCTGAGGGGAGTGAACGCCGAGTTCAAGGTTGTCAAGAACACCTTGATGCGGCTTGCGGCGAAAGACACGGATTTCGGGCAGTTGGACAGGTTTTTCGAGGGGCCGACGGCAGTGGCCCTTACCCATGGGGATCCCGTGGCGCTTGCGAAGGCGATGAAGGATTTCGCAGGCGCCAGCCCGAAGGTCCGGATCAAGGCGGGCCTGTTCGACGGGAGGGTGCTGGAGGCAAAGGACGTCGAGACGTTGGCGGAGGTCCCGCCGCGCGAAGTGCTCCTGGCGCTTCTTGCCGGAGGCCTGGCGTCCCCGATTTCCCAGTTGGCGCAGGCGCTGTCCGGGACGCCGCGGAAGCTGGCTTACGCGTTGAATTCCATCCACGAACAGAAATCCAAACAACCGGAAGCGGTATAAGGGAGGAATAGGGAAATGGCGTCCATGAGCAAGGATGAATTCATCAAAATGGTAGAAGGATTGACTGTCCTCGAGCTGCACGACTACGTGAAGGCGCTCGAGGAAAGATTCGGCGTTACGGCGTCGGCCCCGGCCATGGCGGTTGCTATGGCGGCCCCCGGCGCGGCCGCGGCTGCGGTCGAGGAAAAGACGGAGTTCGACGTGATCCTTACTGGCTTCGGCGCCAACAAGATCCAGGTGATCAAGGTCATACGGGAAATCACGGGTCTCGGCCTCAAGGAGGCCAAGGACCTGGTCGAGGGCGTGCCCAAGGCGGTGAAGGAAGCGATAGCCAAGAAGGACGCGGCGGACCTCAAGAAAAAGATCGAGGATACGGGGGGCACGGCGGAAGTCAAGTAGGACCGCCGTACCGGCGCTTGACGGTGGGGGGGCGGTTCCCGCCCCCCGGCACTGAAACGATCGATAGTACCCCCGGGGTGAAAAGATGGCATATCTGGATTACCGCAATCTCGTAAAGAGAGTCGACCTTTCGAAGATCGACAAGGTCCTTGAGATTCCCAACCTCATCAAGGTGCAGCACGAGTCCTACAACGAATTCCTGCAGATCGACGTGCCCCTTGAAAAACGCAAGGAAACGGGGCTGCAGGCCGTGTTCAAGAATATTTTCCCGATCACTGACTACAACGGGCGGGCATCCCTCGAGTTCGTTTCCTACATGATAGGTGCGCCGAAGTGGAACGAAGAGGAATGCCGCGAGCGAGGGATGACTTTCGCCGCGCCGATCAAGGTCACCGTCCAGCTCGTCATCTTCGACGTGGACGAGCGGACCGGCGCCCGCACCATCCGCGACGTGAAAGAGCAGGAGGTCTTCTTCGGGGAGATCCCGCTTATGTCCGAGCGCGCGACTTTCATCATCAACGGGACTGAGCGCGTCATCGTCAGCCAGCTCCACCGTTCCCCGGGCGTGTTCTTCGAACACGACAAGGGCCGGTCCCACGCATCGGGCAAGGTGCTTTTTTCAGCCCGGATCATCCCCTATCGGGGGTCCTGGCTGGATTTCGAATTCGACCACAAGGACATGCTTTACCTGAAGATCGACCGGAAGCGGAAGTTCCCCATCTCGGTTCTGCTGCGCGCGTTCGGGAAGAGCACCGAGGAGCTTCTGCGTTCATTCTACGAAGTGGAAGAGGTGTCGATCGAAGGCGACAGGTGCACCAAGGTTTTCCGCCCCGACCTGATGGTTGGGCTCAAGATGCCGGTCGAAGTCCGCCACCCGAAGACGGGCGAGATCGCATTCAAAAAGGGGATCAAGGTTTCCAAGAAGCGGGCGGAAAGGTTCTCCTCGATTCCGTTCGGGCGGATCTCGCTCCCGGTGGAAGACCTGCACAACAAGGTCAGCGTCGTCGAAATCGTCCACCCGGCCACGGGAGAGGTCCTCCTCGAATGCGGCCAGCAGATCACCGAAGATGCGCTTGCGGTCCTCAGGGATGCGAAGGTTCCCACCGTGCCGGTGTTCTCGCTCGAAAATTCCGACCGGGCGATCTGGGATGGATTGTTGACCGACAAGATCAAGGCCAGGGACGAGGCTCTAAAGGAAATCTACAAGAAGATGCGGCCCGGAGATCCTCCCACCAAGGATGCGGCCGAGACGCTCTTCGTTAACCTCTTCTTCAACCCCGAAAGATACAGCCTTTCGCGGGTGGGGCGGCTCAAGCTGAACCACAAGCTCGGGATAACCGAAGGAGATCTCGAGACGACCGTACTTTCGCAGGAAGACATCATGCGGGTCATCCGGTACCTCATCGGCCTCAAGAACGGGGTCGGCGAGGCGGACGACATCGACAACCTCGGCAACCGCAGGGTCCGGACCGTCGGCGAGCTGATCGAAAACCAGTTCCGCATGGGCCTTATCCGCGTCGAGCGGGCGATTCGCGAGAAGATGAGCCTCCAGGACATCGAAACGCTGATGCCCCACGACCTCATCAATGCGAAGCCGGTGTCCGCCGTCATAAAGGAATTCTTCGGGTCCTCGCAGCTGTCGCAGTTCATGGACCAGACGAACCCGTTGTCCGAGGTGACCCACAAGCGCCGTGTATCGGCCCTCGGGCCCGGCGGGTTGACCAGGGAGCGCGCGGGGTTCGAGGTACGCGACGTCCATCCGACCCACTACGGGCGGATCTGCCCGATCGAGACGCCGGAAGGTCCGAACATCGGGCTCATCGCGTCGCTGTCCACCTTCGCGCGTATAAACGAGTTCGGGTTCATAGAGACCCCTTACCGCGTCGTGGATGACGCGGTCGTGACGAACGAGATCGTCTTTCTTTCCGCCATGGACGAGGAGAGGCACATCATCGCCCAGGCGAACGCCTCCGTGGACGGAAACGGCAAGTTCACCGGCGAGGTGGTAATCGCCCGGAAAGGCGGCGAGTTCGCAATGGTCCGGGCGAACGAGGTCACCCTTATGGACGTTTCCCCCAACCAGCTTGTCTCCGTCGCCGCTTCGCTAATCCCGTTCCTCGAACACGACGACGCGAACCGGGCTCTCATGGGGTCCAATATGCAGCGGCAGGCCGTCCCTCTGCTGCGGACGGAGCCTCCCCTGGTAGGCACGGGCATGGAAGCCGTGGTGGCCAGGGACTCCGGGGCGGCGGTGTCTGCGCGCCGGAGCGGGGTCGTCGAATCTGTCGACGCCCGGAGAATCGTTATCAGGCCGGACGAACCGGACGCAGCGGGGAAGTACGGTGCGGACATCTATAACCTCGTCAAGTTCCGGCGTTCCAACCAGAATACCTGCGTCAGCCAGAAGCCGATCGTCAGCCTCGGCCGGAGGATCGAGAACGGCGAGGTCATCGCCGACGGCCCGGCGACATCCGACGGGGAGCTTTCACTCGGCAGGAACGTGCTCGTGGCGTTCATGCCGTGGGGCGGGTACAACTTCGAGGATTCGATCCTCGTGTCGGAGAAGATCGTCAAGGAGGACATCTTCACCTCGATTCACATCGAGGAATTCGAGTGCGTCGCACGCGAAACGAAGCTGGGGAAGGAAGAGATAACGGCGGACATCCCGAACATCAGCGAGGAGTCGCTCAAGGACCTCGACGAAAGCGGCATCATCCGCATCGGCGCCAGGGTAAAGCCCATGGACATTCTCGTGGGCAAGGTCACACCGAAGGGCGAGACCCAGCTCTCCCCCGAGGAAAAGCTGCTCCGGGCGATCTTCGGCGACAAGGCCGGCGACGTGAAGGACTCTTCCCTCCGCGTGCCGCCGGGAATCGAGGGGATCGTTATCGACGCCAAGGTGTTCACGCGCAAGGGCGGCGAAAAAGATGAGCGCGCCCAGGCTCTCGAGGAAAAGGAGATGGACCGCCTCCTCCGGGACCAGGACGACGAGATCCGCATCATACTGGAAACGGCATACGGAAAGATGCGCGAAATCCTCTCCGGTAAAACCTCCGCGACCAGGCTGACCGGGGAAAACCGGGACGAAGTGATCCTCTCGAAGAGGAAGAAACTGGCGCCGGAGGTGCTGGACGAGATCCCCAGGGAACTATGGCACCAGATCGCGGTGGAGGAGGATCCCGCCGCCAAGGAGCGCCTGGAGGAGCTCCACCACGTCGCGCAGGACCAGGTGAGCCTCGTGCGCGCGGTTTTCGACGAGAAGATCGGCCGCATCCGGAAAGGGGACGAGCTCCCCCCCGGCGTGCTCAAGATGGTGAAGGTTTACATAGCCATGAAGCGCAAGCTGTCGGTCGGCGACAAGATGGCCGGCCGCCACGGCAACAAGGGCGTCATTTCGCGGGTTTTGCCCGATGAGGACATGCCCTACCTCGCCGACGGCACGCCCGTCGATATCGTCCTCAATCCGCTGGGCGTTCCTTCCCGTATGAACGTCGGGCAGATCATGGAGGCCCACCTCGGCTGGGCCTCGAGGGGACTCGGGGAGCAGGTCCGCCGTCTCGTGGAAGGCGCGTTCAGCCCGAAAACGGTCAGGGAATGGCTGAAGAAGGTGTACGGATCGGAGCGGTTCAACGCCTACATGGAAAATTTGACCGACGAGGAAATCCGGTCCGTCGGCCGAAGGATGACGGGAGGAGTTTTTACGGCATCACCGGTCTTCAGCGGATCCACGGAAGGCGAGATCAAGCATTACCTGAAGATCGCCGGTCTTCCGGAGTCCGGCCAGACGACGCTGTTCGACGGAAAGACGGGACTATCGTTCCAGCAGCCGGTGACCATCGGGTCGATGTACATGCTCAAGCTCCATCACCTCGTGGACGACAAGATCCACGCGCGTTCCACGGGGCCTTATTCGCTCGTCACCCAGCAGCCGCTGGGAGGAAAGGCCCAGTTCGGAGGCCAGAGGCTCGGAGAGATGGAGGTGTGGGCGCTCGAGGCGTACGGCGCCGCGTACACCCTCCAGGAATTCCTCACGGTGAAATCGGACGACGTGCCCGGCAGGGCCCGCATGTACGAAGCGATCGTGAAGGGGAACTTCTCCCTCGAGCCGGGGCTCCCCGAGTCCTTCAACGTGCTCATAAAGGAACTGCAGGCGCTGGGGCTGGACGTGGAGCTGATCAGCGACGAAGCGAAGTAACGAACTTTTCAACGGTACCCAACACGGGAGGAATGCCTTGGAAGACCTTTTCACCAGAGCCGAAAAACCGAAGGATCCCCTTTTCTTTTCGGGGATCCGGATTTCCATCGCTTCGCCGGAACAGATACAGAAGTGGTCGCACGGGGAAGTAAAGAAGCCGGAAACGCTCAACTACCGCACCTTCAAGCCCGAGCGCGACGGGCTGTTCTGCGCGAAGATCTTCGGTCCGATCAAGGACTACGAGTGCAACTGCGGCAAATACAAGCGGATGAAACACCGCGGCATCGTCTGCGAGAAGTGCGGCGTCGAGGTCATTCAGCAGAAGGTCCGGCGCGAGCGGATGGGGCACATAGAGCTCGCCTCGCCGGTCGCCCACATCTGGTTCCTCAAGAGCCTTCCCAGCCGGATCGCCACCATCATCGACATGCCGATGAAGGACGTTGAAGGCGTCATCTATTTCGAGAAGTACATCGTTATCGATCCCGGGAACTCGGACCTGGAGAAGCTCGAGATACTGACCGAAGCGAAATTCCGGGAGATGCGCGAGCAGTTCGGCGACGGGTTCAAGGCCGGGATGGGCGCGGAGGCGGTGCAGACTATCCTTTCGACGCTGAATCTCGAGAAGCTGTCCGAGGAACTCAGGCGCGAGATGACCGACACCGCGTCCGAGGCGAAGAAGAAGAAGATCTCGAAGCGGCTCAAGATCGTCGAGGCGTTCCGCGACAGCGGACAGCGGCCGGAGTGGATGGTGATGGAAGTGATTCCGGTCCTTCCGCCGGATCTCAGGCCCCTGGTGCCCCTCGACGGGGGCAGGTTCGCCACGTCCGACCTGAACGACCTGTACCGCCGTGTAATCAACAGGAACAACCGCCTGAAGCGCCTGCTCGACCTGTCCGCGCCGGAGATCATCATCCGAAACGAGAAACGGATGCTCCAGGAGGCCGTCGACGCCCTGTTCGACAACGGGCGGAGGGGAAAGCTCATCACCGGATCGAACAAGCGCCCCCTGAAGTCCCTGTCCGACATGCTTAAGGGAAAGGGCGGGCGATTCCGGCAGAACCTTCTCGGGAAACGTGTCGACTATTCCGGGCGATCGGTGATCGTCGTCGGACCGGAGCTGAAACTGCACCAGTGCGGGCTCCCCAAGAAGATGGCGCTCGAGCTCTTCAAGCCGTTCATATTCAACAAGCTTGAAGAGGGCGGGCATGCGACCACGATCAAGGCAGCCAAAAAGATGGTGGAGAAGGAAAAAAGGGAAGTGTGGGACGCGCTCGACGAGGTTATCCGGCAGCTTCCCGTAATGCTCAACCGGGCGCCCACTCTGCACAGGCTGGGTATCCAGGCGTTCGAGCCGGTACTGATCGAAGGCAAGGCGATCCAGCTCCATCCGCTGGTGTGCACGGCGTTCAACGCGGACTTCGACGGGGACCAGATGGCGGTCCACGTACCGCTTTCGATAGAGGCGCAGATGGAATCCCGCGTCCTCATGATGTCCACGAACAACATCCTTTCCCCCGCGCACGGAAAACCGGTCATAAGCCCGACGCAGGACATCGTGCTGGGCATTTACTACCTGACCCGGCCGCGGGAAGGCCGCAAGGGTGAGGGCAAGCTTTTTTCGGGTTTCGAGGAGGTTCGGATCGCGTTCGACGCGGGCGAGATCGAGCTCCAGTCCTCCATCCGCGTGCGCACGAACGGCAAGGCCGTGGAGACGACGACGGGGCGCGTCCTGCTTTACGAGATCGTCCCGCGAGAGGTTTCGTTCGACTACGTCAACAAGATCATGAAAAAGAAGGACCTCGCCGAGCTGATCGACGTGGCATACCGTAGCTGCGGGCAGAAGGCCACCGTCATACTCGCAGACCAGTTGAAGACGCTCGGGTTCCAGTACGCGACGCTTTCGGGCCTTTCGATCTGCATCGACGACATGAAGATACCCCTCGACAAGGGGAAGATGCTGGAGAAGGCGACCGCCAAGGTGGAGTCGGTCGACGACCAGTACCGCGAAGGGCACATCACGAACGGGGAACGCTACAACAAAGTGGTGGACATCTGGTCGGAGGCCACGGAGCGGATCGCCGAGGAAATGCTCCGCGAAATGGGGACCGAAGCCGTGCGTACTAAAGACGGCAAGGAAAGGAAGGTCCCGAGCTTCAATCCCATTTACATGATGGCGGATTCCGGCGCCAGGGGTTCGGACAAGCAGATGCGGCAGCTTGCCGGGATGCGGGGGCTTATGGCGAAGCCCTCCGGGGAAATCATCGAGACGCCGATCACATCGAACCTTCGCGAGGGGCTTTCCGTGGGACAGTACTTCATCTCCACCCACGGCGCGCGGAAAGGCCTCGCCGACACGGCGCTCAAGACCGCCAACTCCGGTTACCTCACCCGCAGGCTGGTGGACGTCGCGCAGGACTGCATCATCGTCGAGGACGACTGCGAAACGCTCGACGGCATACCGGTCCGCGCCCTGATAGAGGGAGGGGAGATCATCGACAGGCTCTCCGACCGCATCCTGGGACGGGTGGCGCTGGAGGACATCTACGATGCCGACGGGCAGCTCCTCGTGTCCGCGAACGAGGAGATCACCGAGGACGTCGCCCGGCAGATAGAGATGTCGGGCATGGACGAAGTGAAGATACGGTCCGCCCTTACCTGCGAAAGCAAGCGGGGAGTGTGCGCGCTCTGCTACGGCCGCGACCTGGCGCGCGGGAAAATGGTGGCGATCGGGGAATCGATCGGCATCATCGCCGCCCAGTCGATCGGCGAGCCGGGGACGCAGCTCACGATGCGGACCTTCCACATCGGAGGCGCCGCTTCGAGGTTCGTGGAACAGAGCAACATCCAGGCGAAGCACAACGGAAAGGTGAAATTACAGGGCCTGTCCGTGGTCAAGAGCAAGGAAGGCCGCCTCGTCGCCATGAACCGCAACGGTTTCCTGGTCGTCCTCGACGATAACAACCGGGAACGCGAGAAGTACCAGATCACCTACGGCGCCACGCTGATGGTGAAGGACGGTGAGAAGATAAAGGAAGGGCAGCGGCTGGCCGAGTGGGACCCCTACAACATCCCGATCCTCACCGAGGTCCCGGGGAGAATCAAGTTCGGGGACATCATCGAGGGCGTAACCATGCGGGAGCAGGTGGACGAGGTGACCGGACGCTCCACCCGGGTGATCATAGAGCCCAGGGACCCCGATGCAAGGCCCCGAATTTCATTGAAGGACGAAAAGAACAAGACGCTGAAGCTCCCCGGATCCATAAGCGATGCGCGCTACCTGCTTCCCATGGGTTCGAACATCCACGTCGAAGAAGGGCAGGAAGTCCAGGCGGGAGACATAATCGCGAAGATCCCGCGGGAAACCATGAAGACGAAGGACATCACCGGCGGTCTCCCCCGCGTCGCCGAGCTGTTCGAGGCGCGCAAGCCGAAGGAATACGCCGTGATCTCCGAGATCGACGGAGTGGTGCGGCTCGGAAAGGACTTCAAGGGGAAGCGGAAGATCCAGGTGGTGCCCGACATCGGGGACACGCGGGAATACACGATCCCGCGCGGAAAGCATATAACGGTACACGACGGTGAACGGGTGCGCGCGGGAGAGGCGTTGATGGACGGCTCCCCCAACCCGCACGACATCCTGCGCGTTCTCGGCGACAAGGAACTCGCGCGGTTCCTGGTCGACGAGATCCAGGAGGTCTACCGCCTCCAGGGCGTGCGTATCAACGACAAGCACATAGAGGTGATCGTCCGGCAGATGCTTCGCCGGGTCAAGATCGCCGATCCGGGAAACACGAACTTCCTCGTGGGACAGAGCGTCGAGAAGTGGATATTCCGCGAGGAGAACGAACGGCTCAAGTCGGCCGACGGCAAGCCGGCCAAGGCGGAGCCTCAGCTTCTCGGTATCACGAAGGCCTCGCTGTCTACCGAGTCGTGGATCTCCGCCGCTTCGTTCCAGGAAACCACGAAGATCCTGACCGACGCCGCGGTCCACGGCAGGGTCGATTTCCTGGCCGGATTGAAGGAAAACGTCATCATGGGACGCCTTATCCCGGCCGGTACCGGCGGTATGCTTTACCGGAAAGTCAGCTTCGAATCCGATCCGCCTCTGGCAACCGAGGTGAAGGAGGAAATTCCTCCGGAGGTGGCCGAAGGTGAAGAAGAAACCGGTTGACACGCTTCCTACGGCATGGTAAAAAATTTGCTTTGGTTTCGTAATACAGGAATTCGAGGGAAACAGGAAGGGACGACGAAGGAATGCCCACGATAAACCAGTTGGTGCGGAAGGGCCGTCTCACCGCGGCGGAACGGAGCAACTCGCCGGCGCTGGAGCGCTGCCCGCAGAAGCGGGGAGTCTGCCTCCGTGTGTACACCACCACTCCGAAGAAGCCGAATTCGGCCCTCCGGAAAGTCGCCCGCGTGCGCCTTACCAACGGCGTCGAGGTGACCGTGTACATCCCGGGCGAAGGGCATAACCTTCAGGAACATTCAGTCGTGTTGATCCGGGGGGGGAGGGTGAAAGACCTCCCCGGCGTCCGGTATCACATCATACGCGGAAAGCTGGATTCCGTTGGTGTCCAGGACAGACGGAAGTCGCGGTCGAAGTACGGTACCAAGCGACCCAAATAGCTTTCCCTAACCGGTTTCCAAGGAAGTACCATCCTTTTCCCGGCGAGCCCGCCGGAACGGGAAAAAAGACGGGTAACGGTTCCCTTGAGGGCGAATGCCGTCCGGCAGGGGAATGGCCCGTATCGGTACGCGAAGGATTTGTCGGAGGAGGCGAATCGTATGCCCAGGCGCGGTTACGTGTCCAAGAGAGAAGTGACGGCGGACCCCGTGTACGGCGATGTCCTCGTGGCGAAGATGATCCACGCGGTCATGAAACAGGGGAAGAAGCGCGTCGCCGAAAACGTCGTCTACGGCTCGATGGACGTCATCAAGGAAAAGACAAAGGAAGACCCGGTCGTCGTCCTTAAAAAAGCGGTCGAAAACGCGAAGCCGATGGTAGAGGTGAAGTCCAGGCGCGTCGGCGGCGCTACCTACCAGGTCCCGGTCGAGATCCGTCCCGAGCGGCGGCTGTCTCTTTCGATCCGCTGGCTGGTCGGATATGCGAGGGATCGCTCCGAGAAAACGATGATGCAGAAGCTTTCATCGGAGCTGATAGACGCCTTCAACAACCGGGGGACGACCATCAAGAAGAAGGAAGACACGCACAAGATGGCGGAGGCGAACAAGGCCTTCGCGCATTACCGCTGGTAAGCCGCCGGATAGCCCGCAGGAAGGAAGCATTGTCGTGCCGCGAATAACGCCGCTTGAAAATACCCGGAACATCGGGATCATGGCCCACATAGATGCCGGGAAGACGACCACCACCGAGCGGATCCTGTACTACACGGGAGTCTCGCACAAACTCGGAGAGGTGCACGAAGGCACCGCGACGATGGACTGGATGGAGCAGGAGCAGGAGCGGGGGATCACAATAACATCCGCGGCAACCACATGCTTCTGGAAGAACCACCGGATCAACATCATAGACACTCCGGGACACGTCGATTTCACCATAGAGGTGGAAAGGTCGTTGCGTGTCCTCGACGGCGCGCTGGCCCTGTTCGACGCAGTGGCGGGAGTGGAGCCGCAGTCGGAAACGGTGTGGCGGCAGGCGGACAAGTACGGTGTCCCTCGCATAGCGATGATCAACAAGATGGACCGGATCGGCGCCGATTTCGACCGGTGCATCCGGATGATGAAGGAGCGCCTTGCGGCCAACCCGGTGCCCATACAGCTCCCCCTCGGAAAGGAAGACGTCTTCCGCGGGATCATCGACCTGGTCCGCATGCATGCGGTCGTATGGGACGAGGATACCCTGGGCGCGAAATATCACGAGGAACCGATACCGGAAAATTTCAAGGAAGCCGCTGCCGCAGCCAGGGAAGCGTTGCTCGAGTCCGTCGCGGACGTGAACGACTCCCTGCTCGAAAAATACCTGAACGGCGAAGAGGTCGAAATCGACGAGCTGAACGCGGCGATCCGGCAGGCGGCGATAGCCCTGAAAATAGTCCCGGTGGTCTGCGGGTCCGCATTCCGGAACAAGGGCGTGCAGCCCCTTCTCGACACCGTGATCGACTACCTTCCGTCCCCCCTGGACATTCCCCCGGTTACGGGGATCGATCCGAGGGACGACTCCGGCGCCGAGCGGAAACCCGACGATTCGGCGCCCTTCTGCGCGCTTGCATTCAAGATCATGAACGACCCGTTCGTCGGCCATCTGACCTTCGTTCGCGTCTATTCCGGGACGGTCCGCTCGGGCGACCACGTGTACATACCGGCGAGGCAACGGAAGGAACGGATCGGCCGGCTGCTGAAGATGCACGCCAACAAGCGGGAAGAGATCAAGGAAATCTTCGCGGGGGAAATCGCGGCCTGCGTGGGATTGAAGAACGCATTCACGGGCGACACGCTCTGTTCCCCGGAACATGAAATCGTGCTGGAGTCGATCACCGCTCCCGACCCGGTCATCTCCATCGCCATCGAGCCGAAGACGAAGGCGGATCAGGAGAAACTGGGGCTATCCCTACAGAAACTGGCGCTCGAGGACCCCTCGTTCCAGGTCCGGACCGACGAGGAGACGGGCCAGACGATCATCTCCGGGATGGGGGAACTGCACCTGGAAATCATAGTCGACCGCCTGATGCGGGAATTCAAGGTGGAGGCGAACGTCGGCCGTCCGCAGGTGGCGTACCGGGAGACGGTCACGCGCGCCGCGAAGCACGAGGGGCGGTACATTCGCCAGACCGGCGGGCGGGGGCAGTACGGGCATGTATGGCTTTCCGTGGAGCCCGGGGAGAAGGGGAAAGGGATCGATTTCGTGAACAAGATCATCGGCGGCTCCATACCCAAGGAATACATCCCCGCCGTGGAGAAAGGCGTCCGCGAGGCCACGGAGAACGGCGTGGTCGCGGGTTATCCCGTGGTGGACGTGAAGATCACGCTCGTTGACGGTTCCTACCACGATGTGGATTCCTCCGAGATGGCGTTCAAGATCGCCGGGTCGATGGCCTTCAAGACCGCGTGCAACCATGCCGCGCCGATACTTCTGGAGCCGATCATGGCCGTCGAGGTCGTGACGCCCGAGGAGTTCATGGGTGACGTCATCGGCGATCTGAGCTCCCGCAGGGGCCGCATCCAGCAGGTCGAGGCCCGGGGGAACACGCAGGTGATAGGGTCCCATGTCCCCCTGGCCCTTATGTTCGGTTACGCTACGGACCTCCGGTCCAAGACGCAGGGCAGGGCCACCTACACGATGCAGTTCGACCATTACGAACCGGCGCCGCTTTCGGTCAGCGAAGAAGTCGTCGCTAAAGTCAAGGGCGCCTGAAAAAGATACCCGGGCGAACGGAAGGAGACCGCCATGTCCAAGCAGAAGTTTGAGCGCACGAAGCCTCACGTGAACGTGGGAACGATCGGTCACGTGGATCACGGGAAGACGACCTTGACGGCGGCGATCACGAAGGTATTGGCGAATCGCGGCTGGGCGGAGTTTGTGCCGT